>JAETSS010000091.1 GCA_021769545.1 Eubacterium sp. | reverse complement strand
TTAGAGATCGTCTGATCAGACAGATTCAGAGCATGCGATTTGAAATCAGAGCTGATTTTGTAAACCGGGTCACGGTTTTCAAACTTCCTGTCTATGACATATGCAGCCATGGATGGGGAAAGGAATGATGCTGCCAGCAGCGGCTTTGGTGATTCAGCCTGCAGTATAGGTGTATGAAGCTCTTTCTTTTCACATTCCCTGCATACATAGTGCTGCGTGATATGCTCATGCACGACCACCTTTGCAGGAATAATCTCCACCTCTTTTCGTACTGTCTTCTTCATCTGCGCAAGCCCGCTTCCGCATTGCGGACATACTGCTTTGTCTAAAGACAATACATATTCTGTTCTCTTTATCGGCAGCTTCTCCAGCTTTTCTTTCTTGCGGCCCTTTTTCTTCGGCTTGCGGAGCGGCTTTACCTTCTCTAATTTCGGTTCCTCCGCATCAGGCCGTGCTAATGCTTCTGCATCGTTGAAAAAACTGAGCTGAGCCTCATCTACATTGTCGTTTCTGCTCTTTTCTGATTTGCCTGCGAATTTTTCTTTGCGCAGAAGCCTCAGCTCTGCTTCTTTTGCCTCAACCACCGCTCTCAGCCTTTCTGCTTCTCCGCTTGCTTCCATCGCAAATTTTTCAAGTTCTTTTCTTGGCATCTGTGCCATATCTATCTGTTTCATCATGTCTTTATTATATTACAAAAGCCTTGAAATTTCAATGCTTTCAATGCTTTCAAGGCTTTATCCTCTGCGTTTTCCCCTACTTTTGAAGCTTTCCCGCTACTCTTTCAAGGCCTCTTTTTCATATCATCTCAAGCAACATTTCCATTTCCTTCTGCCCAAAACCTTTCCCCTTCTGCGGCCAGGGTATCGCCCCTCTTTTTCTATATACTTTTGTAAGTGTCTCCCCGTATTCCGTTATCCTTATTACATATACCGCTCTGCGATCACTTCGCTGGAACAGGTATTTCTCAGTACTTTTTGGCTTCCTTTTCATCACACATATGATGATTTTCATAAGATTCGTCTTGCAGATCCTGCTGACCGGATCGGGATACAGATACAGATATTGTCCGCTGTTTACATCCTTGTACGCATAAAAGGTTTCTGTTATTTCACTAAAGTTTACAAGGCCTTCCTCCTGATCCATATACCCTGTTTTTTTCATCCGGTATTTCTTTCCTGTATATTGTCTGTAGGGTATATGGTTGAGCCTGCACCATTCCTTTTCTGATACAGGCGCTCTATACGCTCTCTCAAATACGTCCATCCAATACGCGATGTCTTCTTTGCTGTACATAGCAATCCTCCGTTTCTTCATTTGAAGATGTACTGCTGTCATTTTATCGGAGGTTCCTTCTCCTTTCAATGTGCTTGCTATTTGGGGATTACCAAAAAGTGCGATTTGTACACGTTTTTACATAAAAATACAGCTATATTTTACATATACCCATATAGGGTATACCGAGGTCACATCTTCTGACGGCAGCTTATGCTCAGCAGCAGGCCTATCCCCATCATGGCCGAAAGCAGAGATGAACCGCCATAGCTCATAAAGGGCAGCGTGATCCCCGTAACAGGCATTATACCCATGGTCATGGCGATATTTTCGAAGGTCTGAAAGAAGAACATCCCGGCAAGCCCCGCGGCTATGAGAGTCCCCTGCAGATCCTTTGCATATTTGGCGGTTTTAAGGGTCTGAAACAGCAAAACGGCAAAAAGCAGGATTATGACCGTTCCGCCGATGAATCCCAGCTCTTCAACTACGGATGCAAATATGAAATCAGATTCCGGGACGGGCAGAAATCCGAGCTGCCCCTGAGTCCCCTGCAGATACCCTTTGCCGAAAAATCCTCCGGAACCTATCGCTACCTTGGAATTCCATACCTGATAGTTCCCCGGAAGATCGAGATCATCGGGGCTGATGAAAGCGTCTATCCTGTCCTTCTGATATCCTGCCAAGAAGAAGTAAAACATCGGTATGAGCAGGATGAAGACAAGGGCGAGCCGTCCTATTATTTTTAGATCGAGGCCCGAACAGAACACCATGAATATCCATATGGCGCAGAACACGCAGCCGCTGCCGAAATCCTCCTTTGAAACTATCAGGATGAACGGGAGTCCGTAAAGGGCCGCCATGGCGATGTCTTTGACGCCGGACAGCGAGCCGTTGCTCCTTGAAAGATATGTCGCCATCAGTATCACGAAGGCTATTTTTACAGGCTCCGAGGGCTGGAACGTGACAAAACCAAGATCGATCCACGAGCGCGAGCCGAAAAACGATGTGCCCAGCCCGGGAACATATACTGACAGTAACAGAAGTATGCTCGATATATATATTGGCTTTTCCAGGTTTATAAAATATCTGTAGCCCAGCATCAGGATGACGGACGCTAAGGAAAGTCCCAGGATGAGGGCTGCAGACTGTATTAAAACTTCCCTGGAAAGGAAGGTCTGACTGCTGCGGCTGATGCTCATAAGGCCTGCTATGCCTATGAGCGAAAGGGCGATGGAGGATATGAGGATATGATGATTGCAGCGCTTTAAAAGATGCGAAAATTTGTTCATCGTTGCCTCCCTATCATTGCCTTGACTAGTTAGCCAAAAAAGTCTATAATTATATTGTGTGCTTTTAACTAATTATTATTACTACATATGTAATAATTTGATATTTACAAGTAGCTTTGGTATTATTATGCTTTGTAAAAATGTTAAACAAAAAGGAGGATGATCAATGGCGGAAATTGTTATAGCGGTTGTTGTTGGACTGGTGGCGCTGGTTATAGGGCTGCTAGTTGGATATATACTAAGAAAATCTATTGGTGAAAAGACCATCGGCAATGCTGAGCAAAAGGCAAAAAACCTTATTCTCGATGCCGAAAACAGAGCGGAAACGCTGAGAAAGGAAAAGGTATTAGAGGCAAAGGAAGAGGCTCACAGACACAGAAGTGAAGCCGAAAGAGAGATAAGAGAGAGAAGAAATGAGAGTCAGAAATCTGAGAGAAGACTCATACAGAAGGAAGAATCCATAGACAGAAAGCTTGAAAATATTGAGAAGAAAGAAGAAAGCATTACAAATAAAGAAAGAAGCATCACAAATAAGCAGCAGGAAATGGACAAGTTGCTGAAGAGACAGCTTGACGAGCTTGAAAAGATTTCCGGTTATTCCACAGAGCAGGCCAGAGAGATCATACTGCAGAAGGTGGAGAAGGAAGCGAGAAGTGATGCGGCGGCTTTGTATAAGGACATAGAAAGCAAGGCCAAGGAGGATGCTGACAAGAAGGCGAAGGAAATAATCACAGGTGCCATACAGCGTTGTGCTGCAGACCATGTGGCGGAATCCACGGTTTCAGTCGTTCCGCTTCCTAACGACGAGATGAAGGGACGTATCATCGGTCGTGAGGGAAGGAACATAAGAGCCATCGAAACGCTGACAGGCATCGATCTCATAATAGATGATACTCCGGAGGCTGTAATATTATCAGGCTTCGATCCTGTGAGACGAGAAGTTGCAAGACTTGCTCTTGAGAAGCTTATCGTTGACGGCAGGATACATCCGGCAAGGATCGAAGAGATGGTCGAGAAATCCCAGAGAGAAGTCAATGCCATCATCAAGGAAGAGGGAGAACAGGCTACATTCGAAGTGGGCATACACAGCATACACCCTGAATTGATAAAGCTGCTGGGAAGACTCAAATACAGAACATCATACGGTCAGAACGTACTCAAGCACTCGGTAGAGGTAGCACATCTGGCAGGTCTTATGGCAGGAGAGCTGGGGCTTGACGTTACGTTAGCCAAGAGAGCCGGACTTCTGCACGATATAGGAAAGGCCCTTGACCACGAGCGTGAAGGTACTCACGTCGATATAGGTATCGAGGTACTCAGAAAGTACAAGGAGTCGGAGGCCGTTATAAACGGAATGGCTGCACATCACGGAGATTACGAGCCTAAATCCATAGAAGCTGTTCTTATCGCTGCGGCGGATGCCCTTTCGGCAGCAAGACCGGGAGCGAGAAGAGAAACTCTTGAATCTTACATCAAGAGACTCCAGAAGCTGGAGGAGATCGCCAATACTACGGAAGGCGTTGAAAGATCATTTGCTATCCAGGCGGGAAGAGAGATAAGGATAATCGCCAAGCCTGATGAGGTGGGAGATGACGCCATAGCGCTTCTTGCAAGAGATATTTCCAAGAAGATAGAATCCGAACTGGAATATCCGGGCCAGATAAAGGTCAACGTGGTGAGAGAGACAAGAGCAGTAGATTATGCTAAGTAAGTAAAAGTTTTTAAGTATTGAGGCGGATCTGATGTCCGCCTTAATTATTTATTGCGTAGGAAATATCAGCGTTATACAGGAGGATTTATATGATCTATCTTGACAACAGTGCAACAACTAAACAATATCCTCAGGTGACGGAGATCATGCTGAAATATATGGAGGAGCATTACGGGAACCCATCGTCACTGTATCAGCTGGGCGTAGACAGCGAGAAGGCCATCAAGAACGCCCGCAGACAGCTGGCGGATGCCATGGGTCTGGGAGGCGGAAAGGTATATTTCACATCCGGCGGTACGGAGTCGGACAATATGGCTATCTTCGGCGCGGCGAAGGCTCTCAGGCGAAGAGGCAATAAGATAGTGACTACCGCCGTGGAGCATCCTGCCGTACTTGAGTGCTGCAGGCAGCTGGAGCAGCAGGGCTTTGACGTGGAATATATAGGCGTTGACCGTAACTGCAGGCTGGATATGACAGCTCTTGAATCGGCGATAGACGATAAAACGATACTTGTGACTATGATGCATGTCAACAACGAGGCAGGCACCGTGATGCCTGTGACGGAGGTCAAACGCATCATGAAGGCCAAGAACTCACCGGGACTGTTCCACTGCGATGCGGTGCAGAGCTTCGGAAAACTGCAGCTTTGCAAGGACGCTGATCTGATCTCCGTAAGCGGACATAAGATACACGGGCCGAAAGGGTCAGGCGCTATATATATAAAGGACAAGGCGAATCTTCCAGCCTTCATCCAGGGCGGAGGTCAGGAGGAAGGAAAGCGTTCGGGGACACAGAACGTTCCTGCCATAGTGGGTCTTGGTGCGGCGGCGGAGCTGTCACACGAGACGAGAGAAAGCGACATGGCACGTATCGCATCCATGAGAAGATATCTTATGGACGCCCTTAAGGCAGAGCTGGATGATATCATCGTAAACAGCCCGGAGGAAACGGGAAACGAAGCCGGACGGTGCTGCGGCTCTCTTCTGAACATCTCGTTTCTGGGTACGAGAGGAGAGGTACTGCTTCATACGCTGGAGCAGGGCGGCATATATGTATCCACAGGCTCGGCATGTTCTTCAAACAAAAAAGGGCAGAGCCACGTGCTTAAGGCAATGGGACTTACGGATAAGGAGATAGAAGGAACGCTGAGATTCAGCTTCGGCAGATTCAACTCGCAGGAGGAGATGGATCAGGTGATAGACAAGGTGTCTTCCGCAGTCAAGAGATTCAGACGGCTGGGAAGTTTCAGATAGAGGATGGAAGGTGAGTAGAGACGTGAACAATGAACATATTTTTATCGTAAGATGCGGAGAAGTAGCATTAAAGGGAATGAACAAGCCTTATTTCGAAAGGATGCTTGTGGAGCGTATAAAGAAGCTTCTCAAGAAATTCGACGGGATAAGCGTAAGAAGACATGAAGGTCTGATCTTTGTAAGAGCAGATAAGAGTCTTGATAAACAGGCTATAATCAAGGAGATATCAAAGGTATTCGGAGTGGCATCCATAAGCCCTGCCGTAGAATGTGAAAGCACTATGGAATCCATCGGAAAAGCGGCGGTTGAATATATGCTGGAGGCCATAGAGGAGCGTGGTATCAAGACCTTCAAGGTG
>JAETSS010000090.1 GCA_021769545.1 Eubacterium sp. | reverse complement strand
AGGCGGAAACCCTGAGGTTGGACAGAAATCCGCAGAGGAAAATCTGGAAGACCTTGAAAAGTTCATAGCAGGTTCCGACATGATATTCGTCACATGCGGAATGGGCGGAGGTACAGGTACGGGAGCAGCTCCTATAATCGCGAAGATCGCCAAGGACATGGGGATCCTTACGGTGGGAGTCGTAACCAAGCCTTTCAGATTCGAAGGAAAGAAGCGTGGAGAGCACGCAGAGCTGGGGATCAAATTCCTCAAGAAATATGTGGATTCACTGGTAGTTGTTCCTAACGACAAGCTGCTTGAAACGGTACAGGAACAGACATCGCTTCTCGAAGCATTCGAGCTTGCCGATGAAGTCCTCAAGAAGGGCGTTCAGGGAATCTCCGACATCATCGTCGATGATGCCCTCATAAACCTCGACTTTGCAGACGTTACTACCATCATGAAGGACAGAGGCATCGTACATATGGGCGTAGGAGCAGGCAAGGGCGAGACGAGACTCGAGGATGCAGTAAGAGATGCTATAGACAGTCCTCTTCTCGAGACGAAGATCTCGGGAGCAAGAGCGGTCCTCATCAATATCACAGGCGGAAGAGATCTTACCATGTTCGATGTGGACAAGGTCGCTACACAGATCGACGAGGAGGCAGACAAGAATGCAATAATCATTCTGGGAGCTTCCATCAAGGAAGATCTGCAGGATGAGATCTCCGTAACGGTAATAGCTGCCGGATTTGAGAAAACCAACAGTGATCTGCTCAACAGCTCCGTTATTCCGGGCGCCAACGTACCGGAAGGCAACGCTGAATTAGGCGGAGCACAGCAGGAAAAAGCTGCGGCTGCTGAGGACGATATCTATAAGGGAGCGTCACGTATCGACATTCCGACTTTCTTACAGAGATAAAAGAAAGGCAGAGAATATTCCAATAGCCGGTTACAGCCGGCTATTGTTCTGATTTTAGGCATAATGAAAAATATCACGTCAAAGGACAATCCGATATACAAAAAAGCGCTGAAGCTGACAAAAAAGAAGTACAGGGACGAAAACGGTCTTTATCTGCTTGAAGGGATAAAGCCGCTGGAGGATGCTCTGGATATGGGCATCGAGCTTCGGACCATATTGGTAAGAGACGATGTAGAGGTCCACGACACATTCCCCGAAGGAAAAACGGTAATTCTGGACAGAGAGCTGTTTTTACGGCTTTCCGAAACCAAGACGCCCCAGGGAGTCATCGCCGTAGCGGAAAAAAACATCTACGACGAGGAGTCCTTTGCAGCGGCCGTGTCACGGGGGAATGTCCTCATCATGGACAGGCTTCAGGACCCCGGAAACATCGGGACCATTATCAGGACTGCCGAAGCCGCCGGATACAAGGGCATAGTGATGATGGACGGAAGCGGCGACGTATATGCCCCCAAGGTGGTAAGGGCTGCGGCAGGCTCGCTTTTCAGAATGCCGATAATAAACATCCGCGGAGCCGGCGAGGCGGTGCGGATGATGAACAGACTTGATAAAAAGATAGTCGTCACATGTCTCGATACACAGCTAAGCTGTTTCGAGGCGGATATGACCGAAGATATAGCACTGGTCATAGGAAACGAGGGCCGGGGCGTAAGCGAAGACTTCATGGATGCTTCACATATGAAGGTAAAGATACCTATGGAGGGCTCCATAGAATCGTTAAATGCGGCAGTGGCTGCCGGCATACTTATGTATCAGTCACAGAAGATAAAATAGATGAGAGGTAATCAACAATGCAAGCTCAGTTAAACAAAATTTTGGAAGAAGCAAAAGCACAGCTTAAAGAAGCTTCTACTCTGGCACAGACAGATGATATAAGAGTAAAGGTTTTAGGTAAGAAAGGAAAGCTCACCGAGATCCTGAGAGGAATGGGAAAGCTGTCGCCTGAGGAAAGAAAAGAAACAGGGCAGATGGCAAACAAGGTGAGAGCAGAGATCGAAGGTCTGCTTGAGGAAAAATTCGAGGCTGTAAAAGCAGCGGCAAAGGAAGCGCAGTTCAAGATCGAGAAGATAGACGTTACGGAACCGGGCAGAGACACGGTTTTAGGTGTCAAGCATCCGTTGACGATAACGATAGAAGAAGTATCCAAGGTGTTCATGAACATGGGCTTTTCCATTGCGGAGGGTCCTGAGGTGGAGACCGTATTCAACAACTTCGACGCTCTCAATGCAGGACCTAACCACCCATCGAGAGATATGACGGATACATTTTACATTACCAAGGACACACTGCTGAGAACACAAACCTCACCTGTACAGGTAAGGACACTGCTGAAACAGAAGCCTCCTATCAAGGTGATCTCACCGGGAAGATGCTTCCGATGCGACACACCTGATGCGACGCATTCACCGATGTTCCATCAGATAGAAGGACTCGTTGTAGACGAAGGCATCACCATGGCAGACCTCAAGGGAACGCTTGACAGCTTTGCAAAGCAGCTTTTCGGCACAAGCACCAAGACAAAGTTCAGACCGCATCACTTCCCGTTCACGGAGCCGAGCGCGGAAATGGACGTATCGTGCTTCAAGTGCGGAGGCAAAGGCTGCAGAGTATGCAAGGGCAGCGGCTGGATCGAGATACTGGGCTGCGGCATGGTACACCCTCACGTATTGAAGGTAGGCGGACTCGACACTGAAAAGTATACGGGCTTTGCTTTCGGCATGGGCGTAGAAAGAGTAGCGATGCTGAAATACGGTGTAGATGATATAAGATTATTCTATGAAAACGATATGCGTTTCATAAATCAGTTCAAATAGGAGGGTCAATAGATGTTAGTTCCAATAGAATGGCTGAAAGATTATATAGATTTGGATGTTACAACGGAAGAGTTCTGCGACAGGATGATAATGTCAGGCTCCAATCTGGAGACCTGCGAACATTTCTGCGAGGAGATGGAAAACGTAGTCGTAGGCAGGATAGAGAAGATAGAGAAGCACCCGGATGCAGACAAGCTGGTGGTATGTCAGCTGGATATAGGCAAGGAGGAGCTTCTTCAGATAGTAACAGGAGCGCCTAACGTATTTGAGGGCGCACTGGTTCCCGTAGCTCTTCACAAGAGCAGGATACCGGGACCTCTTCACGGTCAGCCTAAGCAGGAGGGCGGAGTGAAGATAACGAAGGGCAAGCTGAGAGGCGTCGTTTCCAACGGAATGCTGTGCTCAGCAGGCGAGCTGGGTTTTGAAGATAAAGTAGTTCCTGTAGCTCATAAGGACGGTATCTGGATCCTGGAAGGCGATTATGAGCCGGGTCAGGATTTTGCGCAGGCACTTGCATTGAAGCAGGCGGTGGTAGATTTCGAGATCACTCCTAACAGACCTGACTGTCTGGCTATGGTGGGAATGGCAAGAGAAGCCTCCGCTACATTCAAGAAGCCGTTCACATATCCCGATACGGATATCGCAGAGGAAAACGGCAAGGGAGAAACCAAGGATTACGTTTCAGTGGAGATCAACAACCCTGAAAGCTGTAAGAGATACGTGGCAAGAGTCGTTACCGATGTCAAGGTGGCTCAGTCACCGTGGTGGCTCCAGAAGAGACTTATGTATGCAGGCATGAGACCTATCAACAACATCGTAGATATCACGAATTTCGTAATGCTGGAGTACGGTCAGCCGATACACGCATTCGATATAAATCAGGTAAAGGGCGGCAGGATCATCGTTGAGAATGCTGCAGAAGGCGAGAAATTCACTACGCTTGATGAAAACGAGAGGACCCTTACGAAGGATATGCTGCTGATAAAGGATGCCGAAAGAGGCATAGCCATAGCCGGAGTCATGGGCGGACTCAATTCGGAGATAGAAGAGGATACGACTACGATAATCGTGGAATCCGCCAACTTCAACGGTGACAGCGTAAGAGCCACATCGAAAAAGCTGGGGCTCAGAACGGAAGCATCCGCAAGATTCGAAAAGGGTATCGATCCTAATCTCTGCGAGGCTGCAGCGGACAGAGTCTGCAGACTCATAGAGCTGATAGGCGCAGGTAAGGTATGCAAGGGCAGCGTAGATAATTATCCGCAGCCGGAAGAAGCCAAGACAATAGATGTAAGAGTAGACAGGATAAATCACGTTTTGGGTATCGAGCTCAGCCGTGAGGAAATGGTTGATATCCTTGAGAGCCTTGAGATCAAGGTGGAGGGAAGCGGAAACATCATGACGGTTACGCCTCCTACCATAAGACAGGATCTGCTGGAGGAAGAGGATTACATCGAAGAAGTGGCAAGGATATACGGATACGACAGGATGCCGACTACACTTCCTAAGGGCAACTGCGAGGCAGGTGTCCCTGCGGAAAGAGCACTCAGAGATCTTACGAGAGATTCACTGTGCGGCATGGGGCTCAACGAGATACAGACGTATTCCTTCGTAAGTCCTAAGGGAGTGGACAACGTAAGGATAGGCGAGGATTCATGGGAGAGAGCCTTCGTAAAGATCATAAATCCTCTGGGAGAAGAAAACTCGGTAATGAGGACGATCCTTACGCCTAACATGATGGAAGTCCTTTCGAGAAACTATTCGAGAAATATAGAAAAGGTAAGAGCCTTTGAAATAGGAAACACGTTCATGGCTAATATGATAGACAGCAACGATCTTCCCGATGAACAGTATTCGCTGTGCATAGGAGCCTACGGCAAGGATGAAGATTTCTACAGCCTTAAGGGAGTAGTCGTTGAGCTTTTGAAGGTGCTGGGAATAAAGGAACCGGTTTTCGAAGCGGAATCCCAATACGGTGTATATCATCCGGGCAGATGTGCAAGAATATCAGTTGCATCAAAGCAGCAGGATCCGGACGGTCAGCCGCTGTATGACGAGCTGGGCATCATGGGCGAGATACATCCGGACGTTGCGGAAAACTACGGCATGGACGGAGTCAGAATATACTGCTGCGAGCTTATGTTCGATGCGGTGATGAGACATGCCGATACGGAAAAAGCCTATGCTCCGCTTCCTAAATATCCGTCGACTTCAAGAGATATAGCTCTTCTCGTCGATGAGGACATGGAAGTGGGAAAGATAGAAAGTGTTATCAGACAGCAGGGTAAGGCTATCCTGGAAAATGTCAAGCTCTTTGACGTGTACAGAGGAAAGCAGGTAGAGGAAGGCAAGAAGAGCGTGGCCTTTGCTCTGACATACAGAGATAAGGACAAGACCCTGACTGATGAAGAAGTGGCTGAGGTCCATAACAGTGTACTGGACGCCCTTAAGGAAAAACTGAACGCAGTCTTGAGAGAAATATAGGAGAGTTTCGTATGGAAAACAACAAGGTAAAAGTAAAGATTTACGGTCAAGAGTACGTTATAGCAGGCGAAAAGACAAAAGAAGAGATAATACAGGTTGCAGCACATGTCGACATGAAGATGCAGGAAGTGACTGAAGCGGCAAAGGCAGCAGGTGTAGTACCGTCCAACATAGCAGTGCTTTCGGCCATCAATATCACAAGCGAGTATTTTCAGGTCCTTGAAGAGATGGAAGAATTGAAGCGCATGAACATACAGCTTGAGAAAGACGCGCAGCATTACGTACAGCTGTGGGACGAGTCCAAGAAGAATTACATGGACTATAAGGAGGAGACCCAGGCCATCGTACTGCAGAAGGACGAGCTGATGAAGCAGCTCAAGCAGAAGGATGAGGATATCCAGAAGCTGATGCAGGCAGCGGAAGCCGCCAAGGCACAGGCTCAGAGCAGTATGGATGAAGTTGTCAAGGAGATCGAAGCCAAGTGCAAGGAACTTGAAAACAGCTTCTTCGACCTCCAGATGGAAAACCTCCAGCTGAAGAAGGAACTTGGAAAGTATAAGAACAATAACGGATAATTCTAAATGAAAGAAAAGACTTTAAATGTTTTAGAATATTACAAGATAA
>JAETSS010000089.1 GCA_021769545.1 Eubacterium sp. | reverse complement strand
GTACACAAGTACAAGGACTCCAGAGAGCAGTTCGAGCAGAGAACTCACAAGAGACTGATCGATATCATTACACCTACCCAGAAGACGGTAGATGCACTGCAGAGACTGGAGATGCCTGCAGGTGTTTATATTGATATCAAAATGAAAAACAAGTAAAAGAAAATCAAAAACCTCTACTTAGACGTAAGAACACGCAAATCGCAACGTACCCGGAAGCGTGGTCCGCTATGTAGACAGCCCGAAAGGGCAGAAAGAGAGGAAATATGAAGAAAGCAATTTTGGCAACCAAGGTTGGCATGACTCAGATCTTCAATGAAGACGGCAGCCTCATACCGGTGACGGTCCTCCAGGCAGGCCCCTGCGTGGTGACTCAGATCAAGACGGAGGAGAATGACGGTTACAAGGCAGTACAGGTTGGCTTTGTCGACAAGAAAGACAGGATCATCAATAAGGACGCAAAGGGCAAGAGGGAGATCATCCACGCCCATGGTGCAAACAAAGCGGAGCAGGGCCATTTTAAGAAGGCCGGCGTAAGCTCCAAGAGATATGTGAGAGAGTTTAAGTTTGAGAACACTGACGAGTATACCTTAGGAGCAGAGATCAAGGCGGATATTTTCGCGCAGGGTGATAAGGTTGACGCCACCGCGATCTCCAAAGGTAAGGGCTTCCAGGGCGCGATCAAGAGACATGGACAGCACAGAGGGCCTATGAAGCACGGTTCCAAATTCCATCGCCATCAGGGTTCCAACGGTGCGTGCTCATCCCCCAGCCGTGTATTCAAAGGTAAGGGAATGCCCGGACATATGGGCTGCGTAAGGGTGACTGTGCAGAATCTTGAGGTTGTAAGAGTGGATGCCGAAAAGAATCTGCTGTTGGTAAAAGGTGCAGTGCCCGGGCCTAAGAAGGCATTGGTAACCATCAAAGAGACCGTTAAGGTAGAAAGCTAGTTTCGTGCGAAAGGAGGACCGATCAAATGGCAAACGTATCTGTTTATAATATGGAAGGCAAAGAAGTTGGTACGATCGAATTAAACGATGCGGTATTTGGTGTGGAAGTAAACGAGCACCTGGTACACATGGCAGTCGTACAGCAGCTTGCGAATAATCGTCAGGGGACTCAGAAGGCTAAGACTCGCGCCGAGGTGTCCGGCGGCGGCAGAAAGCCCTGGAGACAGAAAGGAACCGGTCATGCGAGACAGGGTTCAACCAGAGCTCCTCAGTGGACCGGCGGCGGAGTTGTGTTTGCTCCCGTTCCCAGAGATTATTCCTTTAAGTTAAATAAGAAGGAAAAGAGAGCGGCTCTGAAGTCTGCGCTGACCAGCAAATTGCAGGACAGCAGGCTGATCGTGGTCGACGAATTAAAATTTGATGAGATTAAGACGAAGAAATTCGTTGCAGTAATGGACAATCTGAAGGTTCAGAAGGGACTGGTTGTTCTCGCTGACAATGATACCAATGTAGTGATGTCGGCAAAAAATGTAGCTGATGTGAATACTACTCCGGTGAATGCGATCAATGTATACGATGTTATGAAGGCTAAGACGGTGGTCCTGACAAAGGACGCTGTCGCAAAGATTGAGGAGGTGTACGCATAATGGCAGATATTAAATACTATGACGTAATCCTCAAGCCGGTTATCACTGAAAAGAGTATGGCCGGCATGGGCAGGAAGGAATATACTTTTCTGGTTCATACGGAAGCGAATAAGTCCATGATCAAGGAGGCTGTCGAGAAGATGTTTGACGGCACCAAGGTGGCGAGAGTCAATACCATGAACTGCGAAGGCAAGAAAAAGAGACGCGGAATGGTGGTGGGCAAGACGGCCAAAACCAAGAAGGCTATCGTGACCCTGACAGAGGACAGCAAGGATATTGAGATCTTTGCAGGTCTCTAAAACGATGAAAGGGTTTTTCCGAGGCGTGGGGAGACTTCTGCCCTGGAAAATCTGTGTTTCGTACAATGAGAAGCTTTTTGCGACGTCGGGCGGCACTGCCTGAGAAAGCGGTATCTCATTGGGTAAAGCTTAAGTATGCGGCCCGGGAGCGGGCTGCGCAAAATTGATTGAGATAAGGAGATAAGACAATGGGTATTAAGACATACAATCCCTATACACCCTCCAGAAGAAATATGACCGGCTCCGACTTCGCGGAGATCACCAAGAAGACACCTGAGAAGAGCCTCTGTACTTCTCTGAAGAAGCATGCCGGCCGTAATAACCAGGGTAAGATCACTGTGAGGCACCATGGCGGCGGCTCCAGAAGAAAGTACAGGATCATTGATTTCAAGAGAAATAAGGACGGCATTCCCGCTACCGTGATCGGTATCGAGTACGATCCCAACAGAACTGCCAACATTGCGCTGATCTGTTATGAAGACGGCGAGAAGGCTTATATCATCGCACCCGAGGGGCTGACCGACGGTATGACTGTAATGAACGGCGCCGAGGCAGAGGTGAGACTGGGCAACTGCCTGCCTTTGTCTGAGATCCCTGTAGGTACTCAGCTGCACAATATTGAGCTGTATCCCGGCAAGGGCGGCCAGCTGGTCCGCTCCGCAGGCAACAGCGCGCAGCTGATGGCAAAGGAAGGAAAGTACGCAACGCTTCGTCTTCCCTCCGGTGAGATGAGAATGGTTCCTCTTGTATGCCGCGCGACCGTCGGTGTTGTAGGCAATGTAGATCACAGCCTTGTTAAGATCGGTAAGGCAGGACGTAAGCGTCATATGGGTATCCGCCCTACGGTGCGCGGTTCTGTCATGAACCCTAACGACCATCCTCACGGTGGTGGTGAAGGTAAGACCGGTATCGGACGTCCCGGTCCCAGCACTCCCTGGGGCAAGCCGGCACTGGGCCTTAAGACCCGTAAGGCAAAGAAGGCTTCCAACAAGCTGATTGTAAGAAGACGTGACGGAAGAGCAATCAAATAATGTGTTTTGAATAAAAACAGGAGGAAAGACAATGGCTAGATCACTTAAAAAAGGACCTTTCGCAGACGAAAGCCTGTTAAAGAAAGTAGACGCTTTAAATGCATCAGGACAGAAGCAGGTCATCAAGACCTGGTCCCGTCGCTCTACAATTTTCCCTTCTTTCGTGGGACATACGTTTGCAGTGCATGACGGCAGAAAGCATGTTCCTGTATATGTAACCGAGGATATGGTTGGCCACAAGCTCGGCGAGTTCGTTGCAACCAGAACCTACCGGGGACACGGTAAGGATGAGAAGAAGTCCAAGGTGAGATAAGGGAAGTTCCAACGCACAATCGCCCGGGAGGGCATTGCGGCTGTCTGCCTGCGGACCGCGGGTTCGTAGCAGATGCGTTGCAGTTATTCTGAAAAGGAGGATTTATATCTATGGCTAAAGGACATAGAAGTCAAATTAAGAGAGAAAGAAACGCCCGGAAAGATACCAGACCTTCGGCAAAGCTGTCTTATGCCAGGGTGTCCGTACAGAAGGCGTGTTTCGTTTTAGATGCTATCAGAGGCAAGGATGTACAGACCGCGCTTGGCATTTTGGAGTACAATCCCAGATATGCTTCCAGCCTTATCAAGAAGCTGCTTGAGTCAGCTATCGCTAACGCCGAGAACAACAACGGTATGAACAGAGAGAACCTGTATGTGGCAGAGTGCTACGCAAACAAGGGCCCCACCATGAAGCGGATTCAGCCCAGAGCACAGGGCAGAGCTTACAGGATCGAGAAGAGAATGAGTCATATCACTGTTGTGCTTGATGAGAAGAAGTAAGGAAAGGAGCAAACAAAATGGGACAGAAAGTTAATCCTCACGGCCTTAGAGTCGGTGTTATTAAAGATTGGGATTCCAAATGGTACGCTGATGGAGAGTTCGCTGAGTATTTGGTAGAGGACTTCGAGATCAGAAAGTATCTTAAAAAGAAATTATACAACGCAGGTGTTTCCAAGATTGAGATCGAGAGAGCATCTGACAGAGTGAGAGTTATCATCCACACCGCAAAGCCCGGCGTGATCATCGGCAAGGGCGGCGCTGAGATCGAAGTCACAAAGGCAGAGCTTACCAAGCTTACCGACAAGAAGATCCTGGTGGATATCAAGGAGATCAAAAAGCCTGACAAAGACGCACAGCTGGTTGCCGAGAATATTGCGCAGCAGCTGGAGAACCGTGTGTCCTACAGGCGTGCCATGAAGTCCTGCATGGGCAGAACCATGAAGGCGGGAGCGCTTGGTATCAAGGCATGCTGTTCCGGCCGTCTGGGCGGCGCCGATATCGCGAGAAGCGAGTTCTACAGCGAGGGTACCATTCCTCTTCAGACGCTGAGAGCAGACATCGACTACGGCTTTGCGGAAGCAGATACCACTTATGGTAAAGTGGGTGTAAAAGTCTGGATCTACAAAGGCGAGATACTTCCTACAAAGGAAAATCAAATGGAAGGGAGCGATAAATAATCATGTTAATGCCGAAAAGAGTTAAACGTCGTAAACAGTTCCGTGGCACCATGGCCGGCAAGGCTACAAGAGGTAACACTCTTACCTTCGGTGAATATGGTCTTGTTGCTGCCGAGCCCTGCTGGATCAAGTCTAATCAGATTGAGGCAGCGCGTATTGCGCTTACCCGTTATACAAAGCGTACAGGTAAAGTCTGGATCAAGATCTTCCCCGATAAGCCTGTGACAGCCAAGCCCGCTGAGACCCGTATGGGTTCCGGAAAAGGTACTCTGGAGTACTGGGTGGCAGTTGTAAAGCCCGGTCGTGTTATGTTTGAGATTGCCGGTGTTCCTGAAGAGTCAGCAAAGGAGGCTCTGCGTCTGGCTATGCATAAGCTTCCCTGCAAGTGTAAAATCGTTTCTAAGGCAGATTTGGAAGGCGGTGTAGAATAATGAAATCTAGTAAGTTTGTAGAAGAATTAAAGGGCAAGTCCGTTGAGGAACTGAATCAGGAGCTTGTTGCTGCAAAGAAAGAACTTTTCAATTTGAGATTCCAGAACGCAACCAATCAGCTGGATAATACTGCAAGGATCAAGGATGTTAGAAAGAACATTGCACGTATTCAGACAGTCATCACCGAGAAGGCAAGAGTCTGATCGTTGTGAGCGAGGAAAGGAGATCAATCGTGGAAAGAAATTTGAGAAAAACCCGTACTGGCAAGGTTGTCAGCAATAAGATGGATAAAACGATCGTTGTAGCTATCGAAGAGCATGTGAAGCATCCCCTCTACAAGAAGGTTGTTAAGAGAACATATAAGCTGAAGGCTCATGACGAGAACAACGAGTGCAATATCGGCGATACCGTAAAGGTCATGGAGACAAGACCTCTGTCTAAGGATAAGAGATGGAGACTCGTGGAGATCGTAGAAAGAGTGAAGTAATTTGACCGTAATCACGGTGAAGGAGGAAAATCATGGTTCAGCAGGAAACAAGACTTAAAGTTGCTGATAATACCGGTGCGAAAGAGTTACTCTGCATCAGAGTTATGGGCGGCTCTACAAGAAGATATGCACAGATCGGCGATGTGATCGTTGCTTCCGTTAAAGATGCAACACCCGGCGGAGTTGTAAAAAAGGGTGATGTTGTTAAGGCTGTAGTTGTCCGCACTGTAAAGGGTGCCCGCCGCAAGGATGGCTCCTATATTAAGTTCGACGAGAACGCTGCAGTGATCATCAAGGATGACAAGACACCCAGAGGAACACGTATTTTTGGGCCGGTAGCAAGAGAGCTTCGTGAAAAGCAGTTCATGAAGATCGTATCTCTGGCTCCCGAAGTGTTATAAGGAGGCGCTATATGGCTACAATGAAGATTAAAAAGGGCGATACCGTAAAGGTGATTGCCGGCAAGGATTGTAATGCAGAAGGAAAGGTAATTTCTGTAGATGCCAAGAAGAGAAAGGTAGTAGTGGAAGGTGTGAACATGATCACAAAACATGCAAAGCCTTCTCAGGCTAATCCCAACGGCGGCATCGTTCAGAAGGAAGCTCCTATTGATATATCCAATGTTATGCTTGTCTTCAAAGGCAAGGCTACCAGAGTCGGCTTTAAGATGGACGGAGACAAGAAGGTCCGTTATGCAAAGGCAACCGGCGAAGTGATTGACTGATCAATGGGAAGGAGGAACGAAAAGTGGCAAGATTAAAAGAATTATACTACAATGAAATTGTAGATGCTATGATGAAGAAGTTTGGCTAT
>JAETSS010000088.1 GCA_021769545.1 Eubacterium sp. | reverse complement strand
TGTTGAAACGATATAGTTTTCTCCCGAGGAGATCACGCTTTCGTTCATTTCCATCAGCCTTCTGTATGGCTCCGCCAGAACGTGGTTCACATCGCGCTCCATTATCTCGGTCATAACGGGCGGGGTGCTCTGCAGCGCTGCGTAATCGTCGTAAATATCTATATCCACGATAACGGGTTTTGTCTTGAGCTTGTCCACATAGTCGGCATATACTCCCTTTACCTGTTTTCTGATGGCCTCCTCGATCTGTGTGGGAGTTGCCAGCTGATATTTCGCTTCTATTTCACGGCTTATTATCTTACCTATATATTTTTTGCGGTATTCGAGAGGGTGCATGCCGAACCAATGCTCAAAATGCTTGATGTAGTACCTGACTGCGGAAAATCCCGTTTCCTCTGCAATGGCGCCTATCTTCTTGTTGGTCCCCAGCAGAAGCCTCTCCGATTCCTCCACTCTTATATAGCTGAGCAGATCCTGGAAGCTGAGGCCTGTCGCTTCTTTTATGATATGGGAAAGGTAATATATGCTCAGATGCTCTCTGTCCGCGATCTCGCTCAGCGTGAGCTTTCGCGTATAATTGTCGTACATATAGTCGGTGATCCTGTTCAATCTTCCCGCCAGTATCTTGTTGCCTTTATTTTTCAGCTCGTTTTTAAACTTGCCATTTTCCATAACGAAGTACTGAAAGTCCGACAAAAGGCAGGCGATCAGGTTGTGCGTGCTTTCTATGACCTTATGCTCGTATCCATAGCCCTTCTGTATTACTTCCATCATTATTCTGGCCAGAAGATTCCTCAAAACCTCCAGACTCTCATCACTGTCATCTTCTATATCGGTCACGAAAAAATTATTTTTAAGGCTGTCATAGTATCTTGAGAAATAGGTCAGATCCATTTGCAGCATCATTACCATGTTGGGCTCTCCGGTATTTTCGAAGCTGTGCATTTCCCTGTCGTTGAGAATGAAGATATCCCCCTGTTTAAGGGTGTACGTATAATATCCGTTTCTCAGGATCACACTCCCCTCCAGCACATACACAACTTCCATATCGTCATGAAAGTGTATGGGATACTCAATGATATTGGCAGTAGTTACATTGATCGGCAGTTCATCTTTGTAAATAATTTTTTCTTTTAACATTTTTTTATTTGTTCCTTTACTTAAATTTTATGTTAACCTTTGTTCGTTTCACCCTCGACAACTTTCAACAGCCGAATAAGCCTAAAGTTATCAGCCTTTCAGAAGTTATCCACACATTTTTTGCGATTGTATACAATTTTATCCAAGGGTGCCTGTGGATAATTATTTTTTTGAATTTCTGTATTTTTCAACGTTTGTAGCTGTCAAGTCCTTTTTTTAGCACCAAGTTATCCACAGGTCTGTTCGTTTTTATTTCACAGTGCCCGAATATGCTGTAATTCCAATGCTTTTACCGATCAGCTGCTGTTTTTTCTGCCAAATACTTACATATGCCGTCCTTCAATATTTCAGAGATTTTACCTTGATAGTCCGGATTTTTTAAATGGGCGGCGTCATCGGGATTCGAAAGGAATCCGCACTCTACTATTACTATAGGCGCCGTTACGTTCCTCAGTAGAAAAACGTCGTTTTTCCCAAGCTCCGTACGCTTCTTAGCCTTATTGATACCGTCATTCAGAGACTGCTGGATCGATTTGGCTGCAAGCTCACTTTCTCCAACGATCTCCCGGCTTCCGTCAGATGGAAAGAAGACCTGCGCTCCCTTGACGGAGCTGTCCTGTGTAAAACTGTTAAGATGTATGCTGACTGTCAGATCTGCCCCCGAATCATCGATGATGCGCTTCCTCTCATTCATGTCCTGAGTCTTCAAAGTCCTTATAGCGCTGTCCTGTGATCCGTCATACAGACCGGCATCAGTTTTTCTGGTCATGATAACCTTGATGTTTTCTGCCTCAAGCAATTTTTTAAGATCCATGGCAATGGCAAGATTTATATCCTTCTCACATGTCCCGTCGCTGCTCTCGGCACCTCCGTCGATGCCTCCGTGACCGGGGTCTATAACGACAACGTGATCCGATGTCCTGTTAAATACATACAGCGCGACATCTCTGTAATCCGGAACACATAACACTGCCCATAAAAGCATGCATGCCACCGCAATGTAAACTTTTTTGCTTTTCATGATGATCCACCTCGCAAATATCCTTAATGGATTTTATTTATGCGAGATCGTTTTTATGACAGCAAATTAATTATCCTGCACCTATTATAAAACACTTTTTTAATTTTTAACAGTATTTTATTTGACTTTTTTGCCGCGGGTATATAAACTTTTATTAATATAGTTGCGGTTTTTTACAGGAGTCAAAAAAATGAAAATAACAAAATTATACCAACAGGATACTTATTTAAAGGAATGGGAAGCCACGGTAACATCGGTGGTCCCATCGGAGAAAAACGAGCATGAGCTGCTAATCACCCTGGACAGGACGGCGTTCTTCCCGGAAGGAGGCGGACAGAGCTGCGATACCGGATATATGGATACATTCAAGGTGACGGATGTGCAGGAAAAAGGCGACGAGGTCTACCATACGGTCTCCTCTGACGCCGGGGAGAGCCTGAAGCCCGGGACCTCCGTCAAATGCTCTCTCGACTGGGACAGGCGCTTTGACAACATGCAGCGCCACTGCGGTGAACACATACTGTCGGGGATATTTTTCAGCATGTTCGGCGGCATCAACAGAGGCTTTCACATGGGTCACGATTACATGACCATCGACATTTCCCTAGAAGAAAAACCGGAAGTGACCGAGATAACATATCACGACACCCTTGCCGCGGAAAAAAAGGCCAACGAAGTCATCTGGTCCGACGCTCCCGTAACTGTAATGCGGTTCGATTCCAGAGAGGAGGCGGAAAAAATGCCGCTTCGAAAGGCCCTCGCCTTCGATGAGGACATATCGATAGTTTCCGTAGGTTCAATAGAAAACGCCGCTGACTGCGTAGCCTGCTGCGGTACTCATCCAAGCTCGGCGGGGCAGGTAGGACTGATAAAGATATATAAAGTGGAAAAGTACAAAGGCATGTTCAGGATATATTTCGAAGCAGGGCAGCGCGCCCTTGACGATTACGACCGAAAGCACGACATACTCACGGAGCTTTCCAATAAATATTCCTCCTCCATCGAGGACTTCCCTGAAAAGCTGAGGGCCCAGGAGGAAAAGCTGGCAGCTGCCAAAGATGAGCTCTACCATATAAAAAACGCGCTTATAGACAGCGAATGTGCAAAGCTGGATGCTCTGCTGGCCGGCTCCGATGAAAACGTCGCGGTGTATACGCTGGAGCATCTGAGCATCGACGACGCCTTCAACATGGGCAAACGCTACATGGGCAACTGCCAAAAGCTGATAATGCTGTATGCCGCAAAAAACACATCATACGTGCTGCTTTCCGACGGTTCCGTCAATTGCGGAGCACTTGTAAAAGAATACGCGTCCTTCTATCAGGGCAAAGGCGGCGGCAACAAGATCTCCGCCAGGGCCATCTTCTCAAAGGACGACGATGCGAAGCTCTTTGCAGACCTCGTAAGGAAGCATCTCCGCTGATGTGAATCATTTCCCTGCATATGCACAAAGGCTGCCGCACTAAGAAATTTACAGACGTGATATAGTATACCGCAAAAGCTTGTAACCGCTATATCACGTCTGTTCTGTTCTTAAGGCGACAGCCTCTCTATTTACATATCTATATTTGTATATACTCTGTTTTGGCAAAATCCTCCGGTGCGATCTCAGGCAGCTCCGCCGGATCACTGGATATATATGGTGACGTATCTCGCTCCCCAGTTTATGCACTGCGACTGGGTATCCATATATATGTCTATGGTATTGCCCTTGATATTTCCGCCTGTATCCTCTGCACGTCTCGCGCCAACGCCTTCTATGTACACATTGCTTCCAAGCGGAATGACGCTGGGATCGACGGCGATCTCCCCGACTCTGGCCCTCGTACCCATCGCGGTCCTTCCTCCGCCTGTGTATGCGTACGCCTTTACGACCAGCTTCCTGCTGTACGATCGTCCGTTAAAGCTTATCCTCGTGCCGTTGGCGACTACCTTGTCGACTGCAGCAGTCACCGTTTCTCTGGCGACCTCCTTACGCGAAGACTCTTTACCGTCTATGTAAGTTATCTCGTACGTGACCTTGTCCTTTCCTTTGACGCCTTCTGTCACTACCTTTGTAGTTCCTTCGTCGATAGAACTGTCATCCTTGGTGACCGTCTTGAACGCTACTTCCTCTTCGACGACTTCTTCTTTGATCTCCACTCTCTTTATTACGATATTCATATTTTTTGCCAAAAGAGAATCCATGCCCGGTTCGACGATGTCCTTTTCGCCTACCTTCACGTCGACATCCTTTAGAGCTCCTTCGACGGTGTTGGCAAGGGATTTGTACTTTTTAGTCTTCCCGTCGGCCGTAACGGTAAAATCCGTCGCGTGATTTATCTCGATCTCTATGCCGTCATATATAAATGTCTCAAGGGGCATCGATATATAATCGTCTTCACAAAATGCAATGTCCTCTTCCTCAAGAAAGCCTTCTACGGTATGGGACTTGCTGGAAAACTCAAATTCCTCTCCGTTGATGGTAGCATTGACTTCCCTTGGGATCATCGTTGTGTATACGATCACCAGCATGATTATGGCTATGAAAGCCGCCGTTATGCCTGCCGGCCAGCCGTATTCTTTGGAAAATGCAAAGCGTTTTGTTTCGTGGGTTTTGACCTGCACGTCTTCGGAGACTGCATCTTCTGCTTCGGACCTGGTATCGTTCGATTCAGGTTCAACTGCATTGGCCTTGTCAGGCTCAGCCGCAGCCGCAACAGTTTCATGCTCAGACTCGTCTGCCGCCTGCTCCCCTGGGATGCCGGAAGGTTCCTGAACTGCTTCGGTGTCTTTCTCTGCAGCATCGATTTTTTCAGCTTCGGATCCTAACGATTCTGTTTCCGCTGATTCATTTTCGTCCGAAATTCCGGGTTCGGTTTCTTCTTCTGCATTCTGCTCCGGCTGCAGATCATTTTCACTCTCTGATGTCTGAGGTGCTTCGGACGCAGGCTCACGTTCCTGCTGATCCTGCGATGAATCTGCGTTCTGCTCCGGCTCCTGGCTGGACTCCGACTCTGATACGCTTTCCTGCGTCGATCCATCATCCTTCGGTGAATGTATTTCAGATGCAACAGCAGGCTCCTCTGCCTCCGTATGAGAAGCTGCGTCCGTTTCGGTCGTCGGATCTGAACCACTTGTCTCCGACTCAACGGCGGCCTGTGCTGTATCGGCTTCCTTCTCATCGGCTGACAGCGCCTCGGCGAAGACCTCATCGACATCCAGCCGACTGTTGGTATGCGCTCCCGGACTGCCTTCCTTTTCAAATATATCCTTTATGTTTATCTTCATACTGTTCCCCTAAATATATGTTTTAAATCGCCCGAATCCTGCCAGTGAAGGCGATGTCTTATTCATAAGAACAAAAGCATGCATGACGGAATCCAGGATTCCTATGCACATTTGCCGCTCACAGGGAGCGACGCTTCGCAAGGTGCTTTTGTTGATATTCCGAAGACATCTTTGGCGATGTCTTCTTCATAATAACAAAAAAGGAGCATTTGTCAAGTTTTGCGGTTTTATGTCCCATTTATTACCGCTTTAATGCTCCTTTTTCTGTATGTTTTTAGCCCTGTTCAAGCTCCGATAATCTGTATACGGCTTCGGCGTATATCTCGGCCAGCTTCACCAGATTTTCCACCGGGATATATTCGTTTATCTGATGACACATATCGGGATCTCCCGGGAACATCGCGCCGAATGCCACGACGTTTTTCATGGCTCTGGCATATGTTCCGCCGCCGATCACCAGCGGCTCGCTTCCTTCATCTCCCGTATGCTTCCTATATATATCCATAAGCGTCACGATGAGCGGATCTTCCGCCGGAATATATATAGGATCCTGCTGATGTCAGCCGATACGCTCCCCGTGGAGGTCGTATCCTATGCAGCCGTTGTAAAAGTTGATAAAATCATTGGTATCTTCATTGGCGAAATTGAGCCTCCCGAGGAATTCCATCATTATGGAAATGGCATTCTTCCCGCATTCCGGTTTTGCACCGTGAGCCGGAACGCCCTGGACCGTTATTTCAAAGCTCTTTCCTATTCCTTTGCAGTTTATCCTGCAGCCCTTTTCATCGCGAAAAGCCGCCACCTGCTCTTTTATCCTGTCATAGCCTGTCCCCATGCTGTCATGTAGTACCGCTCTGGCAGAGCCCGCAACAGCGTTTGCAGCCGTGCCTCCCTTTAAAGAGCTCAGCTCAAGTCCCTTGGCGGAGACGCCGTTGAATTTTTTGGCTATTTCAAATACCAATATGCCCTTTTCCCCGTGGATGGCAGGAAAATCGCCGTCAGGCGTGAAACCAAAATCCGGAAGACTTTCCACATGCTCAAGGTAATGATGCATCCCCTTCCAGTTGGTCTCCTCGTCAAGTCCCAGTATCAGTCTTATGGTCCTCTTCGGCTTGTAACCACAGTCCTTCAACGCCTTCATGGCATAAAAAGACGCCATGACAGGCCCCTTATCATCTATGGAACCCCTGCCGTAAAGCTTTCCATCAACTATCTCGCTTTTATAAGGCTCATGGTCCCAGCCATCGCCTTCGGGCACGACATCGAGATGTCCCACTATGCCGACGACTCCTTCTTCCGTTCCCTTAAAGTCTATATGCCCTCCGAAGTTGTCTGCATTATAGGTCTCAAAGCCTTCCTTTTCCGCAAGTGACAGCATGTACATGAAAGCCTCATGGACGTTTTCCCCAAAAGGCTTACTGCCCTCCGTATCCACTGCTACACTTGGGATAGATATAAGATTAGACAGAGATGTAAGCATCTCTGTCTTGTTTCTTTCTATCGCGTTATTGACATTATCCAGTAATTTCATATCCTACAGAACTGCCTCTACTCCTGCTACCTCAGGATAGCTTTCCTTTAAGATCTTTTCCACCACACCTTTGATGGTCATCTGTGCGCCAGGGCAGCCGGCACAATGTCCCTGCAGTCTTACTTTTACGATATTGTCGTCTGTGTATTCAACAAACTCGATATCTCCTCCGTCTCTCTGTAAAAACGGTCTTATCTGATCTAACGCATCTTTGATTTTCTGTTCCATTTTTTTCTCCTTTATTATTTATTATCTTCAATACTTCATAATATATGAATGTTTTATGACCTGTATTATTTTAAACCAGCGGCTCCATCGTATAAACGGAAACGACCCTGCTGCCTTTCCATGTGCTTATATATGCAGTTTTGATAGGATCTCCCATCGAATTGAAGGTGATCTCGCCCGACGCTCCCTTGAACTTATTCTGCCCCTTCAGCACATCTTTTATTGCCTCGCATGTAGCATCGTCATCGGCCTTATCTATGGCGTCCAGCGCAATAACATACGCATCATAGCCCAATGCCACTCCATCCTCCGGTACACTGTCCTTTCCGTATTTTTTCTGATATGCTTTCAAAAAACTTTCAGCTTCATCGTTTGCCGTTTCCTCCGCCGCATAGAAGTTTATAAATGCAGTGTTCT
>JAETSS010000087.1 GCA_021769545.1 Eubacterium sp. | reverse complement strand
GTGACGGGACTTTCCCTGCCATATGTATCGGGAATAGCAAGAGAGCCGGAAGGAACAATCAAATGTAAGTTCTGGGGACTGGGCTCAGACGGAACGGTAGGAGCCAACAAGACAGCCATCAAGATCATCGGAGACAAGACAGACATGTATGCCCAGGGGTACTTTGCATACGACTCGAAGAAATCAGGCGGAGTAACGATATCTCACTTGAGATTCGGAGAAAAGCCGATACAGTCCACATACCTGATCAACCAGGCTGACTTCGTGGCATGTCATAACCAGGCATATATCAGACAGTACGATATGCTCAAAGACCTCAAGGAAGGCGGAACGTTCCTGCTGAACTGCCTGTGGGACGATAAAGAGCTTTCAGAGCACCTTCCTGCAAAGGTAAAGAGAGATATAGCGGAAAAGAAGATCGACTTCTATGCGATAGATGCAGGAAAGATAGCAGAAGAGATAGGACTGGGAAGCAGGATCAACATGATCATGCAGGCAGCATTCTTCAAGCTGACAAACGTAATTCCTATCGACAAGGCCGTGGAATACTTAAAGGATGGAATCAACAAGTCCTATGGTAAGAAGGGCCAGAACATCGTTGATATGAACTGCGCAGCAGTAGATAAGGGAATAACAGCCATCAGAAAGGTAGAGATACCTGCTGACTGGTCAGATGCAGAGGATCCAGCAGGCGAAAAGGTAGAGCTTCCTGAATTCATAGAGCAGATACTGATCCCTATGAACAAGCAGGAGGGAGATGACCTGCCTGTAAGCGCATTCGACGGAATAGAAGACGGAACATTCCCATCGGGAACGGCAGCATACGAAAAGCGAGGAGTAGGAGCACATCTGCCGCAGTGGCAGCCTGAAAACTGCATACAGTGCAACCAGTGTTCATTCGTATGTCCGCATGCAGCAATAAGACCTGTGCTTCTGGATGAGGAAGAGAAAGCCAACGCTCCTGCAGGCTTTGAGACCATCAAGGCTACTGGCAAGGGCATGGAAGGACTTTCCTACAGGATGCAGGTATCAGCGCTGGACTGCCTTGGCTGCGGAAACTGTGCAGACATCTGTCCTGCAAAGAACAAGGCGCTGGTAATGAAGCCGTTTGCAGAGGTGGAAAAGGAAAGCGAGAACTGGGAGTACGGGATCAAGCTGCCTAGAAAAGAAGAAAAGGTAAACGTACAGACGGTAAAGGGAAGCCAGTTCGCTAAGCCATATATAGAATTCTCGGGAGCATGTGCAGGATGCGGAGAGACGCCGTACATCAAGCTGGTCACACAGCTCTTTGGAGACAGGATGATGATAGCCAACGCTACGGGATGCTCATCCATATGGGGAGCATCGGCACCTTCGATGCCGTACTGCAAGGATGAGAACGGAAGAGGACCTGCATGGGCCAACTCACTGTTCGAGGACAACGCAGAGTATGGATACGGAATGCTGATGGCCGACAAGCAGATGAGAGGAAAGCTGGAAGAGACCATGAAGGAACTCCTTGAGCTTGACGTAGATGACGCACTCAGGACAGCCATGACGGAGTGGATCCAGTACAAGGAAGACGGAACAGAAACGAGAGCAAAGAGCGATAACGTAGTAGCAGCCATCGAAAACATGAAGACGGATGATGCTAAGATCAAGGAGCTTTGCGGCACCATCATGGAGCTTAAGGATTACCTTGTAAAGAAGTCCTTCTGGGCACTTGGAGGAGACGGATGGGCATACGATATCGGATACGGCGGACTCGACCATGTACTGGCATCGGGAGAGAACATCAATATCCTGGTATTCGATACGGAAGTATACTCCAACACGGGAGGTCAGGCGTCCAAGTCGACGCCTGTAGCAGCAGTTGCCAAGTTCGCAGCGGCAGGTAAGAGAGTGAAGAAGAAGGATCTTGGACTGATAGCCATGTCATACGGATATGTATATGTAGCCCAGGTAGGAATGGGAGCAGACAAGAACCAGCTTATGAAGGCGATAATAGAAGCGGAGAAGTACGACGGACCGTCCATCATCATAGCATATGCACCATGCATCAACCATGGCCTCAAGAAGGGAATGGGCAAGTCCCAGGAGAACATCAAGGACGCAGTGGAATCAGGATACTGGCACCTTTACAGATACAATCCTGACCTTAAGAAGGAAGGAAAGAATCCGTTCAGCCTGGATTCCAAGGAGCCTACGGCAAGCTTCAGAGACTTCATCATGGGACAGGTGAGATACTCATCCCTGGCTAAGGAGTTCCCTGATGTGGCCGAGAAGCTGTTTGAGATCACGGAGGAGAATGCCAATACCAAGTACAATACGTACAAGGAGCTGGCTGCAAGAGATACGGCGCTTATGTAGAAGCCTCTTGACACGGGGTACATATACCGTCTATAATAGTAACAGATTTGTTTCGGGGCGAGGTGGAAGTCCTCACCGGCGGTAATCAGCTTATGAGCTGTAAGTCCGCGAACCTGAATTTCAGGCTGAACAGGTGCGAATCCTGTACCGACGGTCATAGTCCGGATGAGAGAAACGAAAATACTTTTGCTTTGCATGCTTGTACAAGTATTTTTTAGCCTTGGAATATTTTCCGAGGCTTTTTCTTTTACATATTTCAAAGAGCCCGACATCAATTTACTTAATTTAAGGAGAGACTTTGACATGACTCAGAAAAAAGAAGAATTCAACACTATCAACAGTCAGAAGATGACCAGCAGACAGAAGACCGTAAGACTGGCGAAGATGGGTATGCTGGTAGCTATATCCATCGTTCTGGTATATTTCATCCACTTTCCGATATTCCCGGCAGTGGCATTTCTGGAATACGACCCTGCGGACATCCCTATATTGATCGGAACATTTGCATTCGGGCCGCTTGCGGGAGTCCTTCTTACCGTCGTTACATCCGTGGTACAGGGCGTTACGGTAAGCGCAGCCAGCGGACTTTACGGTATAATAATGCACATCATAGCCACCAGTGTACTGGTACTCGTGGCAGGTCTCATATACAAGTTCAAGAAGACGAGATCAGGTGCAGTCATAGCTCTGCTGTGCGGAGTAGCCGCAATGACCATCGTTATGATAGGAGCCAATATGGTGATAACTCCGCTGTTTATGGGAGTGCCGAGGGAAATGGTATGGGATCTGATGCCGTTCATCGCAGGCTTCAATGCCATCAAGGCGGGAATAAACTCCATCGTGACATTCATCCTGTACAAGAGGATATCGGGATTCCTCCACAGGACAGCATAGTATGATAAACGTTAAAAAACTGCAGTGCGCATCCGGAAACCGGCATTGCAGTTTTTTTAGTGCGCCCGGCGTTCAGATGGTTTGAGTAATTTTTGCAATCATTTTCAGATTTTGCAGCAGCAATGGCAAAATTTTCAACGATATAGGGCTCTCAGGGGGAGCGTTTATGGAAAGGCCTGCAGTGCGGAGGTTTTTTAGGCCCCCTTGGAGGCCTGCAGCCCATTGGATTTTACAATCAGCAAACAGAAAACCAATGATGATTGCAAAAAAACGGACTTCATTGAAAATGCCTAGATACTTTATATTCCGCGGTTTGTGTGATATACTACTTAAGTTATGAAACAGAAAAAAACGGTTATAAAAAATGAATATGAAACGAAGGAATTCGGCAGAAAGCTTGGAGCGGAGGCGCAGGCCGGAAGCGTCATAGCCCTCATAGGAGATCTGGGCACCGGAAAGACGACGCTGACCAAGGCCATTGCCGAAGGGCTTGGTGTGAAGGACGTCATAACGAGTCCCACATTCAATATCGTGAAGCAGTACGAGAGCGGGAGACTGCCGCTTTATCATTTTGACGTATACAGAATAGGCGATATAGACGAAATGTACGAACTGGGATACGAGGAGTATTTTTACGGAACCGGCGTATGCGTAATAGAGTGGGCCGATATCATAGAGGAACTCATTCCGCAGGATGCCGTCATTATAGAGATAGAATACGGCGAAAAAGAAGGAGAGCGTATATATAAATGTACATTTTAGGAATAGAGACTACGGGTGCCTTTGCATCGGTAGCATTGATGAAGGATGATGAACTGATAGGGCACGTTCATGGAAACGACAGGTTCTCGCATCTGCAGAATCTGATGCCGCAGGTGCAGCAGGTCGTAAAAGGCAGTAAATTGTCGATAGGCGATATAGGTGTCATCGCAGTATCAAGAGGCCCGGGCTCTTTTACGGGGATACGAATTGGCGTATCGTCTGCCAGAGCTCTGTCCCAGATGCTGGACATACCGTGCGTTGCCGTATCAAGCCTTGAAGGATTGGCTATGAGGGCGGCGGAGCAGATCTCGGGAGCACAGGGGAATGACACATCCTGCGGAAGCGGAGATCTGGTCCCGGACGGCGCGCTGATATGTCCGATGCTGGACGCCAGACGGAGCCAGATATACGCAGGCGGGTACTTTCTGGAGGGCGGATATCCCGTGGAAAAAATAAAGGCGGGTCCGTATATGCTGGATGAATTCCTGTCGAAGGCTGAGGATTTTGATCGGATATTGCTGTTAGGCGATGCCATAGACACATACGGCGAAAAGATAAAAGAGCTTCGCCCGGAAGGAACATTGACGGCCCCTCAGTGCATAAGATATCAGGACGCTGTTTCCGTTGCAAGGCTGGGGACGAAAATCTACGGCGAAGAAGGCGGACTTTCCTATAATAATGTAGAGCCCGACTATATGCGCCTTGCGGAGGCAGAGCGGAAACTGCGTGAAAAACAGCGGAAAGGCTGACGAGAAAGGCTGATGAGATGATATGGCAGACGTGATAATCAGACAGGCGACACTCAAAGACGTGGAGGACATATACGAGATAGAGACGCTGTGCTTCCCCGATCCATGGAGCATAGACGCCCTTACATATGAGCTTGAAGAAAACCCGAGGGCCTTTTACATAGTGGCCGATCTTGACGGACAGGTGGTAGGCTATGCGGGACTGTGGTGGATAGAGGACGAAGGACATATAACGAATGTGGCCGTGAAGCCGGGATACAGGAACAGGAGGATCGGAGAAGGCATAATCAGCGTCATGATAGACTTCACATCGAAGGAAGGCATAAAGCATCATACACTGGAAGTGAGACGGTCCAACGATCCGGCCATAAGTCTGTACGAAAAATTCGGATTCCGCACGGAAGGAGTCCGGAAAAGATATTACAGAAACAACGGCGAGGATGCCCTCATAATGTGGCGGCACGGTGAATAGAATCCATGTTTTATACGGATAATAGTAATAAACCTTTATCCGGGAGGAAGAACATGGATAGATTTTCAGGCGAAGACATGAACGTCGTTTACACTCCGTGCAGGAAATTTTCGAGAAGGCATGATTTCGACGTGTTCAGCATGAGCACATATATGTCCTGCGAGAACTGCAGACATCTCAACGGAGAAAACCAGTGCGAGAAAAAATTGGAAGAAAGACGGAATAACTTATGAAGAACGGGAAATTAGTGACACTTGCCATCGAATCAAGCTCAGAAGAGACGGCGGCGGCAGTATTATTGGAGGGACGCCAGGTCCTTTCCAATATTATCGCCTCACAGATAGACATACATAAATTATACGGCGGCGTGGTACCGGAGATAGCATCCAGGCACCACCTCAGCAATATAAACACCGTGGTGGATCAGGCTATGGAAACTGCGGGCATATCCATGGACGAGGTGGATATGATAGGCGTTACATATGGTCCGGGTCTTGTGGGAGCACTTCTCATAGGGCTGGCGACGGCGAAAGCCTATGCCCTTGCAGCGGACAAGCCTCTCATAGGAGTACACCATATCCAGGGACATATCTGCGCCAATTACATAGAACACAGGGAACTGACACCGCCATTCATGGCTCTCGTAATATCGGGAGGACACACCAACATAGTGGAGGTGACGGACTACAACAAATGCCGCGTGCTGGGCGGTACGAGAGACGATGCGGCAGGCGAGGCCTACGACAAGGTGGCAAGAGTGCTGGGCCTGGGATATCCGGGAGGCCCTCTCATAGACAAGATAGCGAAAGAGGGAAATCCCCACGCGGTGGAATTCAAGCGCGTCTTCCTGGAAAAGGGCAGCCTTGATTTCAGTTTCAGCGGTATCAAGACAGGCGTACTCAATTACATAAATTCGGAAAAGCAGGCAGGCAGACAGATCGATACCGCGGATGTGGCGGCAAGCTTTCAGGCAGCG
>JAETSS010000086.1 GCA_021769545.1 Eubacterium sp. | reverse complement strand
GGTAAAGGAATTCTCGTCGGCCTGATGGGTCGCCTCGTCCTCATAAGGACTGTCCACGCTGACCAGGTAGGGGACTGCAGAGGCGAATACGTCTTCGGAATTTTCGGTCTTGCCGCCGCTGGATGAATGGAACAGCGCCTGCGTAACGAGATTTCCTTTATAATACATAAGCTCTCCTTGGGTAGAGTCTACAGCCGTACATATTTTTTTCCAGTCGTCCTTCATCCAGTCCTTGCCCTTGAGTTCCTTTAATTCCGACGGGTCTCTGTAGACCTGACAGTGGGTGGTATCGCACAGGGGAGCCTCGGGATGAGCGGCAGGATTGCCGTTTTCTTTGGCCTTTATGACCCTTGCAAGGGAATATGTACGTGCGGCCACCGCCTGTGCCTTAAGGGCTTCAAGGCGAAAGGACGAAGGCATTTCACCGGAAACGACGCCCTTTACATAATCTTCAAAATCTATTGTATCGGTTTTCCCCGAATCCTCCCTGTAGACCTCTATGGTATCGGGAGTTTCCATGGTCTCAAAGCTTGCCTGCGGGATCAGCTCCATTTCGCCATCCTCCGATGCAGGGGCCAGTTTTGACAGGACATAGGGCGCTATGAACAGCAGTAGGCAGAGGGCGATGATGAGGAGCAGCACCGATCTAACCACGGGAAGCTGCAGTATATCAAGGACCATTCCTGTAAATGACCTTAATTTTTTCTTTAATCTTCGGTTTTTTCTGATATGTCGTTTCATGCAGAGTCTCCTAAAATATATTTGTACAAGTTTATGATAAAATTTTAAAACTATGCCTTATATATGGTGTATAATAATGGAATGGATAGGAGTGACAGATGAAAGTAATAAGCAAACAGAGAAACAGCAAAATGTGCATCATGTGCGGACTGGACAATGAATACGGTGTCAGAGCTCCTTTTTACAATATGGAAGACGGAAGCGTAATGACATTGTTCAGGTACAGAGAGCAGCATCAGAGCTATCCGGGACGCGTGCATGGAGGTCTCATAACCGCCATGCTGGATGAGATGGGGTTGAGAGCGCTGTGGGCGAGAGAGCTTTCCGAGGAGACCTTCGGAGTGACATTTTCACTTGATACCAAATACAGAAAACCCGTGCCCTATGATAAGCCGCTGATCGGAAAGGGTATGATAATAAAGAACAGCCCGAGATTTTTCGTGACGGAAGCCCGTATCATGGACAGCAGCGGGGAGGTCCTTGCCAACGGCACCGTAAAATATCTCAAGCTGGGTGTAGAGCAGATCGCGGAGGATGCCACGGTTCACGAGGAAATGTGCTATCTGAGAGAAGATGGCGTTGAGGAAATAACATTCGATAAATGATCATATTATGGAGGGAAAAATGAAAAACATCTTATTTGTAAATGCATGTGTTAGACCGCAGTCGCGTACGAAGCTTCTTGCAAAGTATGTGCTGGAGAAGCTGGATGGAGAGATACAGGAGCTGGACCTTGAAAAAGAGGGTATAAAGCCCCTGGATCTTGAAAGGATGGAGCTTAGGGACAGCTGCAGCCATACCGGAGATTTTTCAAATGATATTTGCAGATATGCTAAACAGTTCGCGGAGGCGGACACGGTAGTGATTGCGGCGCCTTACTGGGACATGTCCTTTCCTGCCATGGTGAAGAACTATTTTGAGGCAATCACGATACAGGGACTGACATTCCGATATACCGAGAAAGGTATACCGGAGGGACTTACCAATGTGAAAAAGGTCATATATGTCACTACTGCGGGAGGGCCTATAGGAGAGATGAACCTTGGATTCGACTATGTGAACGCGGTATGCCGCAGTCTGTACTGCATAGATGATGTAGTATGTCATAAAGCCGAGATGCTTGATATAATCGGAGCGGACGTAGAAGGCATATTGAAGCAGACTATGGATGAAATAGATAAAATATACGGATAGAGGCAAGGGAAAAACATGAGAGAGATAGATGTAAAAGCAATAGAAGACAAGATCGCCGAGCTTTGCATAGAAGCTAATCATTATCTGGGAGAAGACCTGAAAAGCTGCATCAGCCAAAAGCTTTCCGAGGAAAGCTGGCCTGTTGCAAAGGACATACTTGCGAGCATAGAGGAAAATATCGGCATAGCTGAAGAAGGCGTGTTCCCGCTGTGTCAGGATACGGGCATGGCCTGCGTGTTCCTTGAGATCGGTCAGGATGTGCATCTTACGGGAGGCTCTCTTACAGATGCTGTCAATGAAGGTGTCCGCCGCGGATACGGCGACGGATTCCTGAGAAAATCCATCGTGAAGGATCCGCTGAGAAGGGAAAACACCGGGGACAATACGCCGGCATATATAAACACCGAGATAGTAGACGGCGATCAGGTGAAGATCACAGTAGCGCCAAAGGGCTTCGGCTCGGAAAACATGAGTCAGATAAAGATGCTTCCGCCGTCCGCAGGGGAGGACGGTGTAAAGGATTTCGTAGTCAAAGTTTGCAGCGAAGCAGGTGCCAATCCATGTCCGCCTATAGTTGTGGGCGTAGGCGTAGGAGGGACCTTCGACAAGGCGGCTCTGTTAGCGAAAAAGGCGCTGCTGATACCTGTGGATAAGGAAAACGAAGACGAATATTACCGCGACATGGAGCGTGAGCTTTTGACCAGGATAAATGAGCTGGGCATCGGACCTCAGGGCTTTGGAGGAAAGACCACCGCTCTTACGGTCAAGATCATAGCGGCTCCGACGCATATCGCCGGGCTGCCTGTGGCCGTCAATGTAAACTGTCATGTAAGCAGACATAAAGAAGCCGTGTTATAGGAAAGGAAGGTTGACATGGAACACAGACTGACAGAGCCCTTTTCCAAAGAGCAGATAAAGAAATTCAGAGCAGGTGACCGCGTACTGGTGACCGGGACCATATATACCGCCCGTGATGCGGCCCATAAGAGGATAACGGAAATGATAGCAGAGGGGAAAAACCCTCCCTTTGAAATAGAAAACTCCATCATATATTACGTGGGACCGACTCCCGCAAAGCCGGGAATGCCAATAGGTTCGGCAGGTCCGACCACCAGCTACAGGATGGATGCATACGCCCCGAAGCTTCTTGATATGGGGCAGCTTGCCATGATAGGCAAAGGGCAGAGATCCGATGATGTAAAGGCTGCCGTCGTGCGAAACGGCGCGGTTTATCTTGCGGCAATAGGGGGAGCTGCCGCGCTGATGGCAAAGCAGATAAAGAAGGCCGAGGTCATCGCCTTTGACGATCTGGGAGCCGAAGCCGTGAGAAAACTGTATGTGGAGGATATGCCCCTTACCGTGGTGCTGGACAGCGTCGGCGGCGACCTGTATCGGCAGGGAAGGGAAGAATATTTGAAATCACTGGAAAAATAGTGTATAATTTTATCTAATATTTTATTGAGAAAGGAATTTAGCAAAATGGGAATAGGAACTAAATGTGTACAGGATGGATACAGACCGGGAAACGGAGAACCGAGACAGATACCGATCGTACAGAGTACGACTTTTAAATACGATACGAGCCAGGATATGGGCAAGCTGTTTGACCTTGAAGCGGAAGGATATTTTTATACGAGACTTCAGAATCCTACCAATGATTACGTGGCTGCAAAGATAGCATCGCTTGAAGGCGGCACTGCTGCTATGCTGACGTCATCGGGACAGGCTGCCAATTTCTATGCCGTGTTCAATATCGCTTCGTGCGGAGACCACGTTGTGGCATCGTCGGCTATCTACGGCGGGACATATAATTTGTTTGCCGTTACCATGAAGAGGATGGGCGTCGAATTCACCTTCGTTTCACCTCACGCTACAGATGAAGAGCTGGAGGCTGCATTCAGACCTAACACCAAGGCTGTATTCGGAGAGACTATAGCCAATCCGGCGCTGGTGGTGCTCGATATCGAGAAATTTGCAAATGCGGCTCACAAGCACGGCGTACCGCTCATCGTAGACAATACCTTTGCTACTCCGGTACACTGCAGGCCATTTGAATTCGGCGCGGATATCGTGACACACTCCACTACCAAGTACATGGACGGTCATGGAGCAGGTGTTGGGGGCTGTATCGTGGATTCCGGCAAATTCGACTGGACAAAGTATCCTGAAAAATTCCCGGGACTCTGCGAGCCTGACGACAGCTATCACGGAGTGACATATACTGAAAGATTCGGACTCGGCGGAGCCTTCATAACCAAGGCTACGGCTCAGCTCATGAGAGACTTCGGATCGATCCAGTCACCGCAGAACGCATTCCTCCTCAATCTGGGACTCGAAAGTCTCCATGTGAGAATGAAGAGACATGCGGAAAACGGACTTGCCGTTGCACAGTATCTGAAAAACCATGAGAAAGTCGAATGGGTCAAGTACTGCGGTCTCGAAGGCGATGATGACTATGAGCTGGCTCAGAAGTATCTGCCGGAGGGATCATGCGGAGTCGTAAGCTTCGGAGTAAAGGGCGGAAGAGCTGCAGCGGAAAGCTTCATGCAAAAGCTCAAGGTGGCTGCTATCGAGACTCATGTGGCAGACGCCAGAACATGCTGCCTGCACCCTGCAAGCGCAACTCACAGACAGATGAACGATGAAGAACTTGCAGCAGCGGGAGTAAGTCCTGACCTTGTAAGATTTTCGTGCGGACTTGAAGATGCGGAAGACCTTATTGCAGATATAGAGCAGGCTTTAAAATAGAGCCTGCATGACGTTACAGAAAAGGAGATTACGATCCAATGCCTTTAATTATACCTAACGAGCTTCCGGCAGCGGAGGCTTTGCAGAGCGAGAATATATTTACCATGAACAGAGGACGTGCTGTGACACAGGATATACGTCCCCTGAAAATAGTCATTGTCAATCTGATGCCTACCAAGATAGCGACGGAGACCCAGCTTGCCAGAGTGCTGTCAAACAGCCCTCTGCAGGTGGAGATGACTCTCGTTACCATGGGAACTCACGAATCAACCAATATATCTCAGGAGCATCTCGATTCGTTTTACAAGACCATAGACGAGATCAAGGATGATTATTTCGACGGAATGATACTGACGGGAGCTCCAGTTGAGCAGATGCCTTTTGAGCAGGTGGATTACTGGAAGGAGCTGTGCGAGATCTTTGAATTCGCCAAGACTCACGTTTACAGCAATATGTTCATATGCTGGGGCGCTCAGGCGAGCCTGTATTACCATTACGGCATAGACAAGCACCTTTTGGAAAACAAGGTGTTCGGAGTCTTCGAGCACAAGGTCATCAGACCTCACAATCCTCTCGTGAGAGGCTTTGACGAGACATTCTATGCACCGCATTCCAGACATACGGAGGTTTTGCGCGAGGATATAGAAAAGCATCCCGAGCTGAGGATCCTTGCGGATTCAAGAGAAGTGGGACCTCATATCATTTCCACGGAAAACGGAAGACAGATATTCGTGCTGGGACACCAGGAATACGATAAGGGTACTCTTGCAGGCGAATATTTCAGAGATGTCAACAAGGGCCTTGAAATAGAAGTCCCTAAGAATTATTTCAGAAACGACGATCCGGAGGATGATATACTGTTCAGGTGGAGGAGCCACGCAAGTCTCTTGTTTTCCAACTGGCTGAATTATTACGTATATCAGGATACTCCATACGATCTTGAGGCGTTACGCAACGGCTCACTTTGATAATCGACAAAAACGGACGGCGATCCATATAACATCGGCCGCCCGTTTTTATTGTTTTGATCATAACATCATATGCGGTTTAAAATTCGACTGTTATGTTGTATAATATTGTTAATTGAATAAATGAGGACAATTAAATGAGGAGGATGTGTCAATGGTTGACCAACATTTGCTTAGGCATCTATCTAAGAAGTATCCCAATGTAAAGGCTGCAACAGAGGAGATCGTAAATCTAAACGCGATATTGTCGCTGCCTAAAGGAACCGAGTATTTTTTAAGCGATCTGCACGGTGAGCATGAGGCATTCATACATATGCTGAAAAGCGCATCGGGGGTTATCAGATCGAAGATAGAGGAGATATTTGGACCCGATCTCAACAGGGAAGAGCGTGATGAGCTGGCTGCTCTGATATATAACGCCGAAGCAGAGATAAAAAGGCGAAAAAAAAGCGAGCAGGATTTTGATAAGTGGTGCAAGATATCCATATTCAGAATGGTGCTCATATGCAAATCAGTTACACACAAATACACCAGATCTAAAGTAAGAAGACGTCTGCCGAAGGAATATGCCTATATCCTTGACGAGCTTCTCCATACGGAGGACGA
>JAETSS010000085.1 GCA_021769545.1 Eubacterium sp. | reverse complement strand
TACTCCTCCTTTCGCAAAAAATCCGCCATCTGCTTCTTCGCTTTTCTAAGGCGATATTTGGCCAGCGGGACTCCTATCTGCAACGCATCCGCGGTCTCCCTGATCTTAAATCCTTTAAAGTAACAGAGGATCAACACTTCCCTCAGTTCCTCCGAGAGCTTTTCCAGAGCCTGCTCAACAACCATCTTATTCAGTACCTGTTCGTTCGCATCCGACTCGAAAAGTTCGACGACCGGTTCCGTTTCTTCTATTGGGATATCCTTTATTTTTTTCAAATGATCCCTGCATAGATTCCCGGCTATAGTATACAAATAATTCAAGGTCTTTCCGTTATAGTGATATTGGGACAGTCTTGTGAAAAAACGTACAAATGTCTCCTGTGTCAGGTCTTCCGCGTAGCCACGGTCAAAGCAATGTCGATAACAATATGTGAGAATATCCTTATAATATTTTCGTACTAACAGATCGATGGCATCATCATCGCCCTGTTTTATTTTCCTGATCAAAAGAAAATCATTTAGCACAAAACCCTCCTTTCTCGTCGCCGGATGTATGTAAATATTCATCCCTTTATATAATATAACGAATCAGAGAGTGAAAAGGATAGCATAGCGAAAAAATAAACTATTTGACTTATTATCGATTTGATATTATCCTACACTTAGAGAAGAGAACATTAAAAGAAAAGGAGATGATTGTATGCTGGTCGAATTAAGTAAAAAAGCACAGATCACCATACCTGAAGAGATTCTCATCAAGCTTGGTCTTTCTGAAGGCGATAAGCTTGATATCTTTGAGCGAGACGGGTCTATCTGCATGATGCCGGTTGTCGTCTATCCTAAAGAGTATCTTGATGAACTCCGAGTAGAGATCAATGAAACAAAGGCAAAAATAACTTCCGGAAAGCAGCCTGTATTTGACAATATAGATTCGCTGTTTGAAACCTTGGAGGAAGAACAATGACTTATCAAATCACCTTTACCAAACGGTTTGAAAAAAGCTTTAAGAATCTGACCACACAAGAGAAAAAACAGCTTAGGAACAAACTGCAACTTCTTTCCGAAAATCCTCTACACCCCTCTCTTCGAACCAAACGTATTCAGGGATCGGAGGATCTTTTTGAGTGCAGCGTAAATATGGACATCCGTATTATCTGGTATTATGAAGGAGATAAACTGATTATCCTTGTTGATGTGGGACATCACGATATTTTAGATCGCTACTGATAAAATCTTTAAATTTGAAAATAATTTACATTCCCTGTTTAGCCGTTCGTCCGACCGCCGCCATTTACATATCAATCATCATTTATCCACCTGACCATTCCCGCGCCCATGGTTTCATTGGGTCTGGCTACATATCCGTACTTCTCGTAAAAGCCTTCGTTGCCTGCAGTTGCCATGAGGTTCACCATGATGCACAGACCGTCCTTTCCCAGGTCATCCAGATAGCGGTTTACGTTTTTTATCAGCTGTCCGCCGATGCCCTTCTTCTGATATTCCGGTATCACCATGACATCGGCGATCAGGTTCATGTAGCCTCCGTCGCCTACGACTCTCGCCATGCCGACAGGCCTGTCCCCATCATAGGCAACTGTCAGATATACGGAATTTTCAAGTCCCGTTTCAGCCTGCTTCACGTCCAGGACCTTCCAGCCTACCGCATTGCGCATATCGTTGTATGCTTCGGCACTTATCCTATCCTTATATATGATCATCCTTTTTCCTCCGCTTCATATGACGTCCATATGCACCGTCGGCAACTGCAGCATAGTTGCCGCTTTCAGTAAGTCCGGTGATGGCGCCATTATATAACCATGGGCGCCGCCGAAAACTACAGCTGCCAGCTTTCCAGATACTTTTTCTGATCCTCTGTCAGCTCATCTATCTCGATGCCCCATGCGGCAAGTCTCTTTCTTGCGATGACGTCGTCGATCTCCTCCGACACATCCACCACCTTATTGCCGAGGGTCTTATAATTATCTCTGATGTAAAGGGCCGACATTGCCTGTACCGCAAAGCTCAGATCCATGATCTCCGCAGGATGTCCGTCTGCCGCCGCGATATTTGCAAGCTTTCCTTCTCCTATGACATTGACGGTCTTGCCGTTTTCCAGAGTGTAGCCCATGATGTTGGCTCTGGTCTCTTTCTTCGATACGGCGGCTTCTTCAAGACCTGCCATATCTATCTCCACGTTGAAATGTCCGGCGTTTGCCAGTATCGCTCTGTCCTTCATAGTGAGCATGTGATCCACTGTTATGGTATGCTTGCAGCCTGTCGCCGTCACGAATATATCGCCCAGAGGCGCCGCTTTCGCCATGGTCATCACATCATATCCATCCATCTTGGCTTCCATGGCCTTGACAGGATCGATCTCAGTCACGATGACCTTTGCACCGAGGGCCGCTGCCCTCATGGCTATACCTCTGCTGCACCATCCGTAGCCCACAACGACCACCGTCTTGGACGCTACGATGAGATTGGTGTTTCTCATGATGCTGTCCCATACGGACTGCCCTGTACCATATCTGTTGTCGAAAAGATGCTTGCACTTGGCGTCATTTACAGCCACCATCGGGAATCTCAGCACGCCCTCCCTTTCCATGGCCTTGAGCCTGATGACTCCTGTGGTGGTCTCCTCGCATCCGCCGAAGACTTCCTCCGCAAGATCCGGCCTCTTGTTATGGAGCATTTCCACAAGATCTCCGCCGTCATCTATGATGATATTTGGCTTATGCTCAAGACACATCTCGATATGTCTCATGTATTCTTCATCGGTGGCTCCGTGATATGCAAATACCTTAAGTCCGCTGTCTGCCAGCGCTGCTGCCACGTCGTCCTGGGTGGAAAGGCTGTTGCTTCCCGTTACCGACATCTGTGCTCCGCCTGCCGCAAGTACGAGACAGAGGTAGGCTGTCTTGGCCTCAAGGTGTACGGAAAGGCTTATCTTGAGGCCTTCAAAGGGCCTGTCCCTTCTGAAATCCTTTTCCAGCGCCGATAAGAGCGGCATGTTGTTCTTTACCCATTCGATCTTGGTATGGCCCGAAGGAGCCAGGGATATATCTCTTATATCATAGTTTTTCACAGTCATTTTCGTATGTTTCCTTTCAATAGCTAATACTCGGGCTGACGATGATCGTCAGCCCTTTTCTTCTTTTATTCATTATTCACTACGGTTCCGGGACCGTACAGATATACTATTCCACCGTTACGGATTTAGCAAGGTTCTTCGGCTTATCTATATTGCAGCCTCTTTCCTTTGCAACGTAATATGCGAAGATCTGAAGCGGTATCACTGCAAGGACCGGAGAAACCTCATCCATACATGCCGGCACATAGATCACCTCGTCGGCAACGGATTCGATCTCCGTCTTGCCCTCCTTGGCAACACCGATTATATGAGCAGCTCTCGCCTTTATTTCCTCAACGTTTGATACCATCTTTTCATACAGGAAATCCTGCGTCGCCAGCGCAAATACCAGAGAGTCCTCGTTCATCAATGCGATGGTTCCATGTTTCAGCTCGCCCGCTGCGATGGCAAATGAATTTATGTATGATATCTCCTTGAGCTTAAGGGAACCTTCGTAAGATACGCCTGAATCAAGGCCTCTTCCTATGAAGAATACCTGCTCTCTCCTATAATATTTCTTTGCAAGGGCAGCGATCTTAGCTTCGCTGTCCAGCAGTTTTTCAACCTTTTCCGGGAGCTGTTTCAGCTCGTTCAATACACTTGTGTAATATTCCTTCTCGATAGTCCCCTTGGTGCTTCCCATGTAAAGGCCTATCAGGTACATGCATATAAGCTGCGTCGTATACGCCTTGGTGGAGGCAACGGCTATCTCAGGTCCCGCCCATGTATAGAACACGTCATCGGACTCCCTTGCAACAGAGCTTCCCACCACGTTTACCACGGAAAGGACTCTCGCTCCCTTTCTCTTGGCTTCACGCAGCGCCGCCAGCGTATCCAGCGTCTCTCCCGACTGGCTGATGGCGATGAACAGCGTATTTTCATCTACGAATGGATCTCTGTATCTGAATTCCGATGCTACGTCCACCTCTACAGGTATCTTTGCCATCTTCTCGATGACCATCTTGCCTACAAGACCTGCATGATATGCGGTACCGCAGGCGACGATGTACACCTTGTTGAAGTTTTCGATATCTTCTCTGGTCATACTGATGCCGTCGAGATTGATGGTGCCATCATCATTGAGTCTTCTGTTAAGGGTCTCGTCTATTCCCTTAGGCTGCTCGTGTATTTCCTTGAGCATGAAATGCTCGTAGCCTTCCTTTTCGGCTGCGTCCGCATCCCACGTTACGTGGAAAACATCGCGCTTTACCTTCTTTCCGGCTTCGTTGTATATGGTTATATCGTCAGCCGTAAGCACGATGGTCTCATTGTTCTCTATCAGATATACCTCTCTGACGTATTTGAGCAGAGCCGGAATATCAGATGCGATAAAGTTGCAGCCCTTGCCTATACCGGCAACCAGCGGCGCATCCTTTCTTACAGCCACGATCTTATCAGGCTCTGCCGCAGCTATTGCGCATACGGCATAGGCTCCGCGCATTTCGGCTACAGCCTTGTTTACCGCCTCCAGCAGATCTCCGTCATAGAAGATCCCTATAAGATGTGCGATGACCTCGGAATCCGTTTCGGATTTGAATGTAACGTTATGCTCCTTGACGAGCCATTCCTTTATTTCCTGATAGTTCTCGATTATACCGTTATGTACTATAGCTATGGAATTATCTTCATTGCCGTGAGGATGCGAGTTCACATCCGACGGAGCGCCGTGAGTCGCCCATCTGGTATGACCTATGCCTACCGGGCTGTCAAATTCGGGTTCTCCTATTATCTTTTCGAGATTTTTGATCTCTCCCACGTGCTTTCTTATTTCTATTTTCCCGTTTATCGGAAGTGCGATCCCTGCAGAGTCATAACCTCTGTATTCAAGACGCTTGAGCCCGTCTATGATCTTTTCCTTAGCGTGATCTTTTCCTACGAATCCAACTATTCCACACATATGTATCCTCCTATCCGAACCTCTTGGTAAGCAATACAGCCAGCTTTTCCGCGAGCTCCGTTATATGCTCTACATCCTGACCTTCCAGCATCACTCTTACGAGAGGCTCCGTTCCCGAAGGTCTTATCAGCAGTCTTCCCGAATCCCTGACCGCCTCTTCGGTCTCTGCAATGGCGGCCTTTATCTCATCGTCATTCATGAATGTCGATTTATGCTCGTTCTTCACCTTGGCATTTCTCAATACCTGCGGGAATATCTCTATTTCATCGGAAAGCTCCGAAGGCTTTTTGCCCGACATGATGATAGCCTGCAAAAGCTGCAGCGATGAAAGTATTCCGTCTCCCGTCGTCGTATGGTTCAGGAATATGATATGCCCCGACTGCTCGCCGCCTATCTGGCAGCCCGTTTTCAGCATGCTTTCCAGTACATATCTGTCGCCTACTGCAGTGACCTCGGTGCTGCATCCGATGCCCTTCAGATATTTGTGGAAGCCTATGTTGCTCATTACCGTGGCCGTGACCATATCGCCGGTCAGACAGCCCTTTTCCTTCATCATTTTTGCACATATGCAGATGAGCTTATCACCATCGATGATACGTCCCTTTTCATCCACCGCGATAAGTCTGTCGGCATCTCCGTCATACGCCAGACCAAGAAATGCACCCTGCTTTACGACTTCCTTCTGGAGCCTTTCAGGATGTGTGGAGCCGCAGTTGTCATTGATGTTCACGCCGTTAGGCTCATTGCCTATGACTGTTATGTCCGCTCCAAGCTCCGAATAGACCTTCTCGGCGACTCTGTAGGCTGCTCCGTTGGCACAGTCCAGCACCAGCTTTATGCCCTTTATATCCGCATCGATGGTGGATTTCAGGAAATCCGCGTATTTATCCATGGCATCATCGTCCGCTTCGAGACAACGTCCCAGCAGGTCGCCGGTGATATGACTGTTCACGTCGATATCCCTGAGGATTATATCCTCGATCTCGTCTTCGATGCTGTCGTCCAGCTTGAAACCGTCTCCGTTGAAGAACTTGATACCGTTATATTCAAAAGGATTGTGCGACGCCGATATAACGACTCCGGCATCCGCCTGATATACCCTTACAAGGTGTGCAATGGCCGGGGTCGGCAGAACTCCTACCTTGATAACGTTCCCGCCTACGGCAAGTATTCCTGCGCTTATGGCATCCTCCAGCATATCGCCCGAAAGGCGCGTATCCTTGCCTATAAGGAC
>JAETSS010000084.1 GCA_021769545.1 Eubacterium sp. | reverse complement strand
GCCGCTGCGCTGATCATTCCGGCATCCTCGGATACGGGTATGAATGCGCCGGAAAGTCCGCCTACATTGGATGATGCCATTACGCCGCCTTTTTTCACAGCGTCGTTGAGCATGGCGAGAGCGGCTGTAGTTCCGTGAGTACCGCATTGCTCGAGGCCTATTTCCTCAAGTATATATGCTACCGAATCGCCTATTGCAGGTGTCGGTGCCAGTGACAGATCTATGATACCAAAAGGCACGCCCAGTTTAGCGGATGCTTCACTTCCCACAAGCTGTCCCATTCTGGTGATCTTGAAGGCTGTTTTTTTGATGAGATCGGCCACCTCTGAGAGTGATGCATCTTTTGGCATCTTTGCAAGAGCTGATCTTACGACTCCCGGTCCGGAAACTCCTACATTTATCACGCAGTCGGGCTCTCCTATACCGTGGAAAGCTCCTGCCATGAAAGGATTGTCCTCAGGTGCGTTGCAGAATACAACCAGCTTTGCAGCGCCTATGCACTGTCTGTCCTTTGTAAGCTCGGCAGTGTCCTTTACGACGCGGCCCATGAGCTTCACGGCATCCATGTTGATGCCTGCTTTTGTCGATCCCACATTTACCGATGAACATACGAAATCCGTTTCCGCCAGTGCTCTCGGAATGGATTCGATGAGCTCCTTTTCTCCTGCGGCGAAGCCTTTATGTACCAGTGCGGAATAGCCGCCGATGAAGTTGACGCCTATGTCCTTGGCGACTCTGTCGAGGGTCTTTGCATATTTTACGGGATCTCCGCCGGAGGCTGCCACGAGAAGTGAAATAGGTGTAACGGATATCCTCTTGTTTACGATGGGAATACCGTATTTCTTTTCGATCTCTTCGCCTGTCTTGACAAGATCCTTGGCAAGTCCGTATATCTTGTCGTATACCTTGGCGCATGATCTGTCGATGTCGCTGTCGCAGCAGTCCATGAGGGATATTCCCATGGTGATGGTCCTTATATCTAGATGTTCGTCCTGTATCATGGTGATGGTTTCCATGATATCTTTAGTATTCAGCATGATTGATTACCTCCTGTATATCCGTAAGACTAAATCCTGTGCATCGAGTTGAAGATATCCTCGTGCATAACGTGAACAGTCATGGTAGGGACAGTGGTTTGGATACTGCTTTTCAGTTCTTCGAGGGAACGATTCATTTTACTGATATCTATGAGCATGATCATTGCGAAATACTCGTCCAGTATGGACTGGGTGACTTCCACAACGTTGGCGTTGGCTTCCGCGCATGTGGTGCTTACCTTGGCAAGAATGCCGACCATATCTTTTCCTATTACTGTAATAACTGCTTTCATATTATCCTCCTGTGTATTTAAAAGCCTTTGCTTTGATTACCGATTTAATATTTTACCACAACATATCGCCCGTCAGCAAGGGCGGCGTCAACCTTATATCTTATTTTAAGATCGGGATATTTTTCGGCGAAATAGTTTTTGTTTCGCTTGGCGTTTCCTATCATATTGGAAAAGGAATTGCCGCTGCTGAAAAATGTAAAAGCGGCAGGAGCGTATGCGGACGCGAGCCCCGAACTTTCCATAAGATCTATAAGCTGCTTCTCAAGCTGCTCCTTTGCGATCTCGCCCTCCACAAGCTGTCTGAAGGCAGGGTGGAATGTATGGCCCTGGATCTCGCCGCCTTCCGTGATGAGATCGGTGCTTTTGAGCCCGACTCTGATGATGTTGATGCCGGCGCCGTCGAGGATCTTGTACATTTCCTTGGTGGTCTGTACCGCTTCCTCCGTGGAAAGTGGCTCGTACGTGCCGTTTCGGTACATGTTGTAAAGCTCCGTGTCGTTGAGCACTATGGTAGGGTAAAGGCGCGCTATGGACGGGGCGATCTTTACCGTTTCCCTGGCCGAGTATATGCATTTTTCGGGACTGTCCTCGGGAAGGCCGATCATGAGCTGTATACCAAGCTCGAAGCCATAGGCTTTTATCAGCTCGCAGGCGTCGTATACCTGCTCTGCCGTGTGCCCTCTGTTGGATGCAGCCAGCACGTCGGGATCGAAGGACTGTACGCCGAGCTCTATGACGTCGGCGTCGTATGCTTTGAGATTGTCAAGTATCCTTTCGTCGATATAATCGGGCCGCGTTGACATATGGATCTTGTCGATGAGACCCATGTCCTTGTATTTTTTTGCGACTCCTAAAAATGCCGACTGTTCTTCCATGGGGATGCCTGTGAAGCTGCCGCCGAAAAAGGCGATCTCGATGGTTTTAAGGTTCCTTCCTCGAAGGGTGGGAAGATATGTTTCGATTAAATTTTCAACGTCCTGCGGGCTCACATCGGCCTGTCTTGCGGTGATGGCCTTCTGGTTGCAGAAGACACAGTCATTGGGACAGCCCTTGTGAGGAATGAAGACGGGTATTATTGCATGTGTTTTCATGATTAACATTTTAACACAAACATGGTATTATAGATAGCGGAGATAATGAATTAATTGACGTAAATAAATTAGACAGGATATGGGGAATAAGCATGAAGAAGATCAAGATAATTATTTTAGCATTGGCCATAGTGATTTTAGGAATAGCCGGACTTGCGGTGACGTATTATACCAACCAGTATTCTCTTGAGCTCAACGGAGAGCCGGAGATCACGGTGGGGCTCAATTCAGTCTATCGTGATGACGGTGTGACTGCGAGGATAAAGGGAAAGGACGTTTCGAGTGAAATAAAACCGTCGGGAAGCGTTGATACGTCGAAACCGGGAAAGTATGAACTGACATACGATGCGGGGACGTTATCCGTTACAAGGACCGTGACGGTGGATGACAAGATGAATCCGGAAATAATCCTGGAAGGCGATCAGGATGAGTCCGTTATAAAGCTGGGAGAAGAATTTGAGGATCCCGGCTACAAGGCCGTCGATGAAGACGGACGGGACATTACAGCCGATGTAAAGGTCAAGGGCGGCGATTTTAAAAAGGCAGGGACAAATTCCGTGGAATATACCGTAAGCGACAGCAAGGGGAGGACTACGTGTGTAAAGCGTGAGGTCACAGTAGAGCCTAACGTGGATTACGGTGCGGCAGGTCTGCCGATATGCATGTATCACTATGTTTATGATGAAAACGATCCGCCGGATGATCTCAACCAGAGGTACGGGAATTACATATCGACTCAGGATCTTGAAGAAGAGCTCAACTGGCTCAACGAGGAAGGCTATTACTATCCTACATGGCAGGAGGTAAGGGACTACATAGACGGAAAGCTGCTGCTGCCTGAAAAGAGCATCGTTCTGTGCTTTGATGACGGTGCCAGGAGTTTTCTGGAAAACGGTATACCTGTGCTGGAAAAGTGCAAGGTGCCGGCCACGTGCTTTATGATAACGTCAAGCAGCGGAGAGGAAAAGATCGCAGAGTATCAGAGCGAATACGTCATATATGAATCTCATTCGCATAACATGCACAGACCGGGAGGAAATATCGGTCACGGCGGGATATTCACCGCGATTTCGTGGGATGAAGGTATTGCCGATCTGAAGCAGTCCATAGGTATATGCGGAAGCGGTGATGCGTTCGCATATCCTTACGGAGATTACACCAGAAACTGCAGGGAAATGGTAGAGGAAGCAGGCTTCCTGTGCGCCGTTACGACGGAGTACGGAAAGGCGCGGCCGGGCAACGATCCGCTGCTTCTTCCGAGAGTGAGAATGTCCATGGGACAGAGCATGGAAGACTTTAAATATCATGTATCGCCAAGATAGGAGCGATGTGGCGATAACGCGGAGTGAAGAGAAAAGCTGCCGGAGCATATCGGTATGCGGATGGCAGCCTTAAGCTGCATCAGCCGCAAAGTATGCTGCCGATATCCATCAGCGTATGATCATCGAAAAACTTTAGATCTATGTCGCGGTCCTTTATAAAGGCCGCGATTTTTTCATAGTCGGGATGTGACGACAGATCGCCGTTGAATACGACCGTGCGTCTGCCGTCTATGATGAGATGACCTGCGCAGCCGCCTATAAAGCCGTAATCAAAGCCGGGCAAATCGATATTGCCTTCGCTTATAGTAAGCACACACGCACCGGCCTCCGTCAGGCTGCGGGCTATTCCGCGATCCGATGTGATAAAGGAGGTATCGTCGACGGGCAGGCAGCAGCATCTCGTATAGCCCTGCTTTACATTGATCTTGATAAAAGGCTGTCCGGGAAAGCCTGTCTCGTGCCAGAGTCTTGCGGCTTCAATCAGCATCGGGTCCGTGTACCTGAGATTGTGTATGAAATATTTCCCGGTGCATACGGCGTTGTATATGATATTTCCCGGGTAATTCCCGCCTAGATTTTTTGTATTTCCGGGGAAAAGCTGCGACTTTTCCCAGAGGCCCAGTTGGCACATATGGATATCGGCATGGGTGGATACTTGGCTGTATACAGGTGATCCGTTGCCGTTGAGCAGGTGCAGTGCAAAGCCTTTATGTCTGAGGTATTCTGTCAGTGATTTGTTTGCCAGGGCGGATATGTAGATGGTTGATGTCATTGCAGTCGTTCCTTTCGTAATTCGTCATAGCAACTATTATAATGTGCAAGCTTGTCGCAGCACATTTCAATAGTTGCTACCTTGCGGAGAAGCCGTAATTAATCATAGCAACTATTATAACACTTTAAATTATTGTTTTTTCACCGGTACAGCATAAATTATTATTGTTCAGTTGAAACTTTGTGGTTTGCTTTCACCGAGAGTGTCGGTTTGGAATGTTTTACCGGTGAAATTTTCGATAAAGAGCATGGAAATTACGAGACTGATATCCAGTATAAGCAATTTTATTGAAATTAATGGAAATTACTTTGCGGGATTATAGTAGTTTTTCAACGGTAAATTTTTCCGCAGCAACTTTATCGATGAAGCCAAAAATTTGTTTTCAACGGTTGAAGCGCTATTTTGATGATATCGGTGAAGGCAAAACAAATTGCTTCATCGGCGGGTATGTGCTTGTCAGTTATTCGTTGAAACAGCGATGATATTTTGATAAGTCGAAGATAGCTGATATTATTTCCGGTTGTCTTTTCCATATTTAAAGGTTACAATATACTAAATCACGATTCGGTATATCAGCATATCAGTGTACAGGATCCGAGTGCATGTTTAGCTCGCAGTACATAGGTGCATAGCATAAGAGGTGCGGAAATGGTCAATATAGGAAACAGCTGGGACAAGGTCCTCGAAGGAGAATTTGATAAAGATTATTATTTGAAGCTGAGGGAGTTTCTTAAAGTCGAATACGGCAGCAGGGAGATATATCCCAACATGTACCATATTTTCAACGCTTTGAAATTCACTCCTTATGAAAAGGTAAAAGCGGTAATACTGGGGCAGGATCCGTATCATCAGCCGGGGCAGGCCCATGGACTTTGCTTTTCGGTACAGAAGGGCGTGAAGGCGCCGCCGTCTCTTGTCAATATATTCAAGGAGTTGAAGAGCGATCTGGGTATTGACCCTCCGAGTCACGGTAATCTTGAGGACTGGGCAAACAACGGGGTGATGCTGCTCAATACAGTACTGACGGTCAGGAGAAGCACGCCTAATTCACATGCAGGAAAAGGCTGGGAAATATTCACCGACAGAGTTATACAGCTTCTGAATTCGAGGCCGGAACCAATGGTGTTCATCCTGTGGGGAAGGAACGCCAAGAATAAGGAGGCTCTGATAACAAATCCGGCGCACTGCATTCTCAAGGGAGCACATCCAAGTCCTTTCTCAGCAGACAAGGGATTCTTCGGTGGAAGATATTTTTCCCGCGCCAATGAATTCCTGATTTCAGCAGGACAGGAGCCTATAGACTGGACGATCTCGGAATAAAAATCTGTTTATTATAAGGATTTGAGCAAAAAGTACAATCACTTGCAGAATTTTCGCTGGTGATTGTACTTTTTTCAATGTTTACGGGTGTCTGAACGGATAAAATGATGGGGAAAGCCTGCTTTACCGACAGAAAGGGGGCTGTAAACGGCTGGAGTCCATTGTTTTTTACAATCGCCAAAAGATAACATAAGAATGATTGCAAAAAAGTATATATCGCCCTATTTTATATCAGCATCATATCAACATCATGGCGGATTCCACTATCAAAACCGCAGCACATGCGCCGATGGCAACGATGAGAAGGCCTTTGCCTTTATATGCGATAAATATGGCGGTGAGCAGTCCGACAATGGCCGACACTATGCTTCCCGTAGCGTAGAGTATGGCAGGGAACGTCATGGCCGACAAAACAGTATACGGTATATAATAGAGGAATGAATTTATGAATCTATTCTCTATTTTTT
>JAETSS010000083.1 GCA_021769545.1 Eubacterium sp. | reverse complement strand
TGGATTCAATGGCTAGACTTTATCCCGGAATGGCTTTTACCAACATCAAAAGCAACCGCAGGACATATGTCCCGTACATGATCTCCTGCATCCTGACCATATCCATCTACTACATAATCTGCTCTCTGGCAGGCAATGAAAGCCTGATCGATCTGTGGGGCGGCAACATCATACAGTCATATATGGGCTTCGGCCAGATAATCGTTTCCATCTTCGCTTTCATATTCCTGTTCTACATAAACAGCTTCCTTGTAAAGCGCAGACGGAGCGAATTCGGGCTTTACAATATACTGGGCATGGAAAAGCGCCATATCGCAAAGGTCATTACGCTGGAAACCATTTACACGTATATCATCGTCATGGTTTTGGGCATACTTTTGGGGATATTGCTGGATAAGCTGATGTATCTGATACTTTCCAGGCTTCTGGGAGGCGGGCTCCCGCTGGGGTTCTATGTTTCCGGATCGGCAATGGGAAAAAGCTTCCTGCTCTTCGGTGTGATTTTTTTGCTGATCCTGCTGAATTCCATGAGACAGATATATAAGGCGAATCCCGTCGAGCTGCTCAAAAGTGACAGCACGGGAGAACGTGAGCCAAAGGCAAAATGGTTCCTGGCCGCACTTGGTGTCGCCTGTCTGGGAAGCGGATATTTCATCGCCGTCACCATGAAAAATCCGGTGGCTGCATTCGCGTTTTATTTTGTTGCTGTAATACTTGTCATAGTCGGAACATATCTGCTGTTTACGGCTGGAAGTATCGCGCTGCTTAAGCTGCTCAGAAAAAACAAGGGGTATTATTATAAATCAAAGCATTTTATCAGCGTTTCCTCCATGATGTACAGGATGAAAAGAAACGCCGTAGGACTTGCCAACATCTGCATCCTTTCCACCATGGTACTCGTAATGGTCTCGGTGACGCTGTGCATGTATCTGGGACTGGACGATACGCTCAACAGCCGCTACCCGACAGAGTTCGCCATATCTGCCATGAATGACGACCCTCTCATAGACGACGCCGATAAGATATTCGACGAAGTCCTTCGGGAGGAAGGTCTGCAGAAGAAAAACGAGATCCGATACAGCGATCTTGCCGTGACTGCGACCTATGATAAGGATACCGATACATTCGTCACCGACGCCGAACAGTATGACAGCTTTACGGCCTCCATCAGTGCATACAACATGCTTGCAACGCTGGACTTCATCACGCTGGAGGATTACAACAGATGCATGCATACCCACGAAACGCTGGATGACGAAAACGATGTGCTGGTATATTCCAACAGAAAAAAGCTTGCCACCGACACCATAAACATCTTCGACGATAGTCTCCATGTAGTAAAGACGCTGGATGAATTCATGGTAAGCGGCAATATGGCAGCCAACATAACCAACAGCCACTTCGTAGTCGTTAAGGACGAAGCCGTGATGCAGAGACTTTTCGAAAAAAATATCGAAGTATATGAAAACATGGGCTCCTATATAAGCTACCATCATATGACAGACATCGCAGGAAATCCCGAAAAAAACAAGGACGATATCCAGCGCGCATATCACATCATGAGCGAAAGGATAAGAGCCCTTTCCAACGACAGCGGAAATGCCGGAGAATCATCGGGCTTTACAGGCTCCCTGGAATGCAGGTCCGCAGAGTCTGAGGGCTTCGGCACTGACTTTACAGGGCTGTTCTTCATCGGTATATTCCTGGGGCTGCTGTTCATCATGGCGACGGTGCTCATCATGTACTACAAGCAGCTTACAGAAGGTTATGAGGATCAGAAGCGATTCGAAATAATGCAGAATGTGGGGATGAGCCACAGGGAGGTCAAGCGCTCCATCAATTCACAGCTGCTGATCGTGTTCTTCCTGCCTCTCTTCATGGCGGGCATGCACGTGGCCTTCCACTTCCCCTTCATCTTCAAGATACTCACGCTGATGAACCTGTTCAACCTGAGACTGTTCACCGCCTGCACCATCGGCTGCTTCCTGGTGTTCGCACTGTTTTACACCATCGTATACGTGCTTACATCGAAGCTGTACTACAAGATAGTAAAGAAATAGAATTTTTCAACAAATCTTCACCGTTCTTTATTTGAAATCCATGCATTTTTATGGTAGTCTGATGCTATGCTGGGTTATGTGAAGATCGACAAGGGCGAGCTGAAGGTTCGCGAATACGAAATATACACAGGCTACTACTGCGGTATATGCAAATCAATAGGAAAGCGGTACGGTCAGCTGCCACGGATGGCGCTGAGCTACGATGCCGCTTTTCTTGCTGTGATCCTGGCAGCTCTCGATGACGGACCGGATGAACCCGCTCAGGAACACTGCATCGCCCACCCCGCCGGAAGGAAAAGGACCATCATAAGAAACCGCGCCATCGACTACGCCGGCGACGTCATGCTGATCCTGGCATGGTATAAGCTGATAGACGATGCAAAGGATGAAGGCAGGCTCTATGCAAAGGCTACGATGCTGCTTTTAAAGAGGATATATAAACGTCTAAAAAAACAATATCCCGACCTTTGTAAAGGGATAGCACGGAACCTTTCGGAGCTTTCCGCCCTGGAAAAGGAAAAATGCCCCAGCCTGGACATGGCTGCAGAGGCCTTTTCAAAGATCATGGAAGTGATATTCGCGGAAGGGATCAGGGCAGTTTACGGGGATGCGTCATCATTGGAAAACGGACGCAATGCGGACACACAGCAGGGTGGCCGTGACATCGGTGATAAACCTCAGTCGGGACAAAAAATGGCAGCACAGCAGACGAATGAATCCGAGGACGATATCATATCTCTTGATCTGCAGCCTGCCCCGGCAGACAGATACCAGTCCTTCGCTTCCATCGGCTACCACATGGGCAAGTGGATATATCTCATAGACGCCGTGGACGACATCGAGGAAAACATCGAAAGCGGAGCATACAACCCGCTGCTTTACAGATTCCAATACGATGCGGATTCAGAAACGCCGGATGGATTCAGAGCCCGTATCGAGCCTGATATCAGGTTCAATCTGTACCACTATCTCGCGGTGCTGAGTAATTATATCGATACACTTGATATTAAGAAGAATACGGGTATAATAGAGAATGTGATTTACTTTGGACTCAACCGTAAAACAGAAGAAATAATAACAAGAACAGAGAAAGATAAACAAATCTGATTTCAAAGAAAAGGAGAACCGAATGAACCCTTATGAAGTGCTGGGAGTGTCAGAAAACGCTTCCGAAGAGGAAATAAAAAGAGCCTACAAGGAGCTTGTGAAAAAATATCATCCCGACAAATATCAGAACAACCCGCTGTCTGAACTGGCAGAGGAAAAGCTCCAGGAGATCAACGAAGCATACGATATGCTGATGAAGGGAAGAACATCCGGCTCAGGCGGCGGATACGGCACGCCCGACTATATGGCAGTGAGAAGATACATCGACGCAGGCAATCTCACTGCAGCAGAGCAGATACTCAACGGTACGAGAGACAGAAGCGCCGAATGGTTTTTCCTGTCGGGAATGCTTTCCTACAGAAAGGGCTGGTATGACGACGCCATCAACAAGCTGAAAACGGCCAACGATCTGGATCCGAGCAACGTGGAATACAGTCAGGCCTACGGCCGTATAATAAATATGGGCGGAGCGTATCAGAATCAGGCTTACGGCAGAGGCTACGGTCGAAGCGACGACATGTGCTGTCAGGCGCTGCAGTGCTACATATGCGCCGACTGCTGTATAGACTGTATATAAGAAAAGAGGATACCACATTGAAAAAATCCAAAACTTCTACAATAGCTCTGGGCGGGATATGTCTCGCCCTTACTGTTATATTCATGTTCGCCGGTTCCATCGTCCCGGGCATCGAGCTGACGCTGTTTGCCATAAGCTCACTGTTTACCGCCGTAATGATAATGGAATCAGGTGTAAAGGGCGGAGTCATCATGTATGGAGCCGCCGTTCTTCTCGGGCTTGTGCTTATACCCAACAAGCTTGCCATGATTCCCTACGCTTTCTTTTTCGGCTACTACGGAATTTTAAAATATTTCATAGAAAAGCTGCACAGCGGACTTTTGCAGATAATAATAAAAGCCGCATTTTTCGCGGCTGTTCTTTGCATAGGTCTCATCGGCTTCAAAGAGCTGCTCCTGGGCAGCATCCACCTGCCGGCTTATCCCGTATGGCTCCTCATCATCGCAGGAATACTGATGCTCCTCTTATACGACTACATCTACACACTGCTGATAAACTTCTATCTCAAACGCGTCAAAAACAGAGGCGCCGATAATATCAAGCTCAGCTAAAACCGGCGCGATCCTTTATTCCTCCTCGATGCTTATATCTATCCCGTTGACTTCGACTCCTTCTCCGACAGGTATGAGTATATACTTGCTGCCGTCGATTTCTTTTGTCTTTATCAGATATGTAAATTCCGGGTCTACCGTGATCTTTACCTCCGGTGTCACCATCTCGAACTTTTTGCTCTCGATGAGGTTGTTGGGATTCATCACCGTGCTTTCACCAAACTGCCTTCGGCATACTTCATCGAAGGAAGTGATCTTTTCATCGGTGACGCCGCTCTTCTTGAGGATATCGTCAACATCCTCGACGTAAAGCTCAGGCACCTCCGGGTCCTTGCTTTCTTTATGGAGCTGCAGCCTTTCCCTGATCTGACCGTGCACCGATTTCACCACCTCGAGACTGCATTCGTTACCCAACGACTCACATAGCACTTCGCTGAATGTGTTCTTTTGCGCTCCTGCGGAAAGGGGCACTTTTTCCGTATTGAAGATCCCGTCGATGAATTCCTCATGTATCTCGGAAAGGTTCCTGCTGTAATAAAGGGCATTATAGATGTTGGCGCTCCTGTCGTCAAAGGCCGGGAACATGAATCCCAGCTCCGGCGTGCCCAGCACATGACCGGATGAAGCACCTCTGAAGCTCTTTTCCTCTGCAAAGTACCGCAAAGACGCCTTTGCATCCTTTACAGGACAGATGCAGCAGATGATATAGTCGAAGACCTCGCTTGAGCCTTCTTCCCAGATCTCGTCGTCGTTTCCTTTGAAAGGTACATCATACGCATCGGAAGCTACCAGTATCACATAGCTGTCCTCACCCATATTGACTGATTCTATCACCCTGCGGAAAAACATCTGTCTGATATTTTCATCCCGTAGGTGCGAAAGTCTCAGGGCCTGCAGCAGCTTGTGCTCATCGCTTTCCTCTACCTGTTTTACGGTAAACTCTATGTCCATTAGATTCCTGCCGAGGGAGCCCGACAAGGCCTTTTTCAAAAGCTTAAGATACAGCTCAGCCTCCTCAGGTTCCATCAGCCCCACCGACAGCTCCATCTGCGAAACGATCTCCCCGGTAGGATTGACATAGCATCCGTATATAAAGCTGATGCTGTCCTTATCCGGTTTGAAACGTCTTCTTATCTCCTGTAATTCCTTTTGATTCATCTCCGTATTCTCCTATGCTGAATATCCCTGCCGCCTTGCGGCGTAGGGTCATTATCGTAATTTCAAAGCAAGGATTATTATATATCATCAAAAGGAAAAAATCCACCTCAATGGATTTTGTACAAACCGATTAAAATTCAGGGCTGCCTTTTTTGATGTATTCTTCCATAATATATACAGAGGCGCTTGTCCCCAGTCTGTCGGCCCCTGCGTTGATAAGCTCGATAGCATGATCTAATGTCCTTATTCCGCCGGAGGCCTTTATTTTGATACTGTCGCCGACAGTATCCCTGATAAGTTTTACAGCATGTACAGTAGCACCTTCCGAGCCGAAGCCGGTAGATGTTCTGATAAAATCAACGCCTGCTCTTTGTGATATCTGACACATTTTTATTATCTCGTCGTCGGTCAGCAGACATGTTTCAAGGATTATTTTGAATGTAACGGTCTTATCATGACAGAGCTCTGATAAAGCAGTGACTTCGCCTTTTATGTAATCATAGCGGCCTTCTTTAATGGCGCCGATATTCATCATGGCGTCGACTTCCTCCGCTCCGTCATTGATCGCCTCGTAGGTCTCTCCGTATTTTGAATATGTATCCATCGTTCCGAGAGGGAAGCCTGTAACTGTAGAAATCATTATTCCGCTCCCCTCAAGATGCTCCCAGGCGTCAGGCAGGTAACAGCCGTCTACACATACGGCATGGAAATCATACTTCAACGCTTCCATAAATAAATCGATAACTTCTTTTTTCATAGTATCAGGCTTGAGCAGTGTATGCTCGAAATACTTATTAAATGGTTTTTTCATATCAATCCTCCTTAATAATATGGTATATAGTTTATCTGTATATAAAATATTATATACCATGTGGAGACAAAACGGCAGTCAAAAAGACGGAAAATTAAATAAATTTCAAAT
>JAETSS010000082.1 GCA_021769545.1 Eubacterium sp. | reverse complement strand
TCAGCGTCATGATCAGGCTTATCCTCAGCATCATGATGAGGATGCCTATGATGGTGGTTATGCTTGTTATCATCTGGGTAAGACTCACGGAAAGCGTCTGGTTGACGGTTTCTATATCGTTTATCATCCTGCTCTGTATCTCGCCGTGGGTCTTGCTGTCAAAGTATTTGAGGGGCAGTCTGTCCATCTTCACCGACATCCTGTCACGAAGATCGTAAATGACCTTCTGGGATACATCCGCCATTATCCACCCCTGGGTCACGCTGAACAGCAGACTGCAGCCATACAGCCCCAGGAGCAGCAGCAGTATTGAAAGCAGACCTTCGAAGTCTATCCCCATGCCGCTCATGAGTCCTTCAACTACCTTGTCCGTGGCGTCTCCCAGTATCGTCGGCGAGATTATGGTAAATATCGTGCTGGCGATGGCGAATATGAACACTATTGCCAATCTGAACATATACGGTGCCAGATATCCCAGCAGCGTCTTCATGGTCTTGCCAAAATCCTTGGCCTTCTCTCCGGGCATCATCTTGGCTCCCGGACCGCCGCCGTGACCTCTTCTCTTTCCTGCCATTACTTACGCCCCCTTTCAAGTTCCTCTTCACTGAGCTGCGACAGCGCGATCTCCTTGTACACCTGACAGCTTTCCATAAGCTCGTCATGGGTGCCCGATCCTGCCATCCTGCCTTCGTCGAGGACGATTATCCTGTCTGCATCTATTATGGTGTTTATTCTCTGCGCTACGATTATTATGGTGCTGTCGCCCACCTTTTCCCTGAGGGCATCACGCAGCGCCCTGTCGGTCTTGAAATCCAGAGCCGAGAAGCTGTCGTCGAAAATGTATATCTCCGGCTTTTTCACCAGCGCTCTCGCTATGGAAAGCCTCTGCTTCTGGCCTCCCGAAACATTGGTACCGCCCTGGGATACCTCCTCCTCGAAGCCGTGCTCCTTCTCGCCGATGAATTCCATGGCCTGAGCCGTCTGTGCCGCCTCTGTCATTTCCTCAAGAGTCGCATCGTCCTTGCCATACTGCAGGTTGCTGGCTATGGTACCTGAAAACAGCAGTCCTTTTTGCGGCACGTAGCCTATCTGCTGTCTCAGATCGTGCTGAGTGATATCCTTTATATCGACGCCGTCCAGCAGTATCCTGCCCTCCGTCACGTCGTAGAATCTCGGTATCAGACTTATCAGCGTGGATTTGCCGCTTCCCGTACCGCCTATGATGGCAGTAGTCTTGCCCGGCTCCGCCGTAAAGCTGATGTTTTCAAGAGTCTTTTCCTCTGCGTCAGGATATGCAAAGGACACGTTGTCGAAAGTCACAAGGCCTCTCGAAGACTCCGGCTTCACGGGTTTGTCGGTGTCTTCTATGGTCGGATGCACATCCAGGACCTCCCCTATTCTATTTCCCGAAACGATGGCTCTCGGTATCATGATGAATATCATGGTTATGAACAGGAAGGACATGATGACATGCATAGCATACTGGAGATATGCCAGCATATCTCCGATCATCAGCTCCTGTGATTCCACCAGATGGGCGCCCGCCCATATTATCAGGATGCTTACGCCGTTCATGACGAACATCAGCGACGGCATCATGAAGGACATGGCTCTGTTTACGAACATGTTTATTCTAGTAAGATCTTGGTTGGCAACATCAAAACGCTCTTCCTCGGATCTTTCCGTATTGAAGGCCCTGATGACCAGTATGCCCGACAGCCTTTCCTTCATTATCAGATTAAGTCTGTCCAGCTTTTTCTGCAGCACCTGAAATTTAGGCAGCACCAGAAAAAACGACATTGCCATGATGCACAGGATCACCAGCAGGGCCAGCGCCACCGTCCACGACAGTGAAGGGCTGGTTTTGACCGCCCTGATGACCGCTACCACTCCCATCATCGGTGCGAAAAATGCCATTCGCATTACCATGACGGTCGTCTGCTGTACCATCTGTACATCGTTTGTGGATCTCGTTATCAGCGATGCCGTCGAGAAATCCTCAAGCTCCGCAGCGGAAAATGACGTTACCTTTCTGAAAAGCGCCCGCCTTATGTCCCTTGAGGATTTTGCCGCGGTCCTTGAAGCCAGAAAGCTTGCTGCGATAGAGCATGCCAGCGTAGCCGCCGACACCGCTATCATGATGGCCCCCGTATGCTTGATGTAATCCATATCCTGCCCTACTATACCGTAGTTTATTATGTCTGACATATATCCCGGCAATGCCAGCTCGCACATGGCCTGTCCGAACAGGAATACCAGAACCAACAAGATAAACGGTATGTACGGCCTGTAATACCTTAAAACTGTTTTCATATCTTTCCTCCCTCCAGCATTTTTACAATGTTGTCCGTTACCTTTCCAAGCAATATCCTAAACAGCTCCACTTCCTCGTCAGTCATGCCTTCGGTAAGCTTCTGCTCAAACTGTGAAAAGCATTCCTTCCCCTCGTCGTGTATCTTCACCGCCTTTTCCGTTGCAAAGAGACGGTAAGCACGCTTGTCGAGAGGATTTTTCTGTCTGCTCACATACCCCTTATCCATCATATCCCTGATGGATTTCGCCACCGCACCTTTGTCTATCTGAAGATGCCTGGCAAGCTCCTCCTGCGATATGCCGGGATTCTCATTTATGTATTTCAGATACCCCATTTGCTGACCCGTAAGTCCGAACTGCTGCATGGCTCTGTTATGCATGATCCTGCCGTGTCTGTATATTATGGAAAAATACAGATGCACCGGATCATCTATAGTGTCTATACTGCTTTTGATCTGATCGCACATTGTTTGCAAAATTCCTTTCATCAATAAAAAATAGTTGTCGCTGCAACCATTGTTTATGACGCTTATTTTACTCGCATCCGAAATGGTTGTCAACGCAACTATTTATGTTTTCATGTAATCTTCACACTGACGTTTTCGCTGTTATTTCACAGTTATTTCGTCGGCGAGACTTCTGAGTACCCTTCTGTTGGCGCTGCCTACAGGTCCCAGCGGAAGTCTGCAGCCGCCTACCCGCATCCCCTTCATGTTCATGATGGTCTTTATTGGTACAGGGTTTGTCTCGCAGAACAGGGCGTTGATAAGATTCAGATATTCCAACTGTGTCTTTCTCGCCTCCTCCGTCCTGCCCTCAAGATACGCGTGAGTCATTTCGCTGACCTTGCCCGGCATCAGATTGGCCCATACCGATACGGTGCCTACCGCGCCCATGGACATCAGTGCCACGGTTATGTCGTCGTTTCCTGAATATATGGCGAAATCATCCTCCACCATGCTTGCCAGCTTCGCTACATATGACATATCGCCGCTGGCCTCCTTGATACCGGCTATGTTCTTATGTGTGGAAAGCTTCGCTACCATGTCCGGGCTTATGCTTATGCCTGTTCTGGCAGGAACGTTGTAGATGTACACGGGGATATTTACGTTGTCGGCTATCTTATAGAAATGCTCCATCATCCCCGACCTGTTCGGTTTATTGTAATACGGTGTGATCACCAGCAGTCCGTCTGCGCCCAGCTCTTCATATCTGATGCTCTTGGCAAGGGACCGCTCTGTGTTGTTGTTTCCGCTGTTGGCGATGATAGGTATCCTGCCTGCGCTTTCTTCCACGGATACCCTGACGATCATCTCCTGCTCCTCCTCGGAAAGGGTAGGTGTCTCTCCCGTGGTCCCCAGTACCAGAACTGCGTCGGTGCCCTGCTCTATATGCCAGTTTATCAGCTCTCTCAATCTGATAAAATCAACGCTGCCTTCTTCATCAAAGGGCGTGATGAGAGCTACGATCGATCCTTTTATCATTTCTACCTCCCGAAAATTTTTAACCTTATATACTTACTTGCTTAGATTACATAATATGCATATAACCTTAAAAAGTGTGCGGTATGGAGAGTTCTCTTTTTTGAGTTGACAATCATCCTTATGTTATTTACAATTCAATCTGTGAAATTCTATGAATTATCTGTAAGGAGACCGAATAATATGACAGCACAACGCTATTCCAATACTGTATACCTTGTCCTCTGCGGACTGTTTGCGGCGCTGACCGCCATATGCTCATTCATCACGATACCGCTGGGCTTCACGCCGATCCCCGTAAATCTCGGGACGCTGGCTGTTTTCCTTACAGGCGGTCTCCTGGGCAGAAAATACGGGGTCGTGAGCATTATCGTGTACGTACTGCTGGGCGCTGCAGGCGTTCCCGTTTTTTCCGGCTTCCGCGGAGGTATCAGCGTCTTGGCAGGACCAACCGGAGGGTATATAATAGGATATATTGCAGCGGTTTTCGTTATCGGCGCCATCATAGACAGATACATGAAACGCGCTTACGAAAACAGGCGAAACGGCAGGACCGCAAGCTATGCTGCCGAAACGTTATTTCTTGCTCTCGCCATGGTCTGCGGACTTACGATATGCTACGCCCTGGGAACCGCATGGTTCATGATAAGCACGGGAACTCCGCTGTGGGCCTCCCTTGTTTCCTGCGTATTCCCATTCCTGATAGGCGACGCCATCAAGATAGCCGCGGCCGCACTTCTGGTGAGAAAGCTGAGACCGATCATAGATCAAAGGTAAAATATTGAAGACAGAAGACGAAAATACCATGAGAAAACGACCCATTATACTATTGACCATTATTATTTCAGCCATTTGCATCGGCTCTTTTGTGATGTATACGATACGTGATGAAAACACAGAGACTCTCACGGATATCATCGATTCCCGAAAAGACGATGAAATAGAAGCTATACTGGATTCCATGACCTTAGAGGAAAAAGTGGGACAGATGTTTATGGGCTGCTTTTACAGCGGAACTCCGTCGGCGGAGACGGTAAACCAATATCATCTGGGAAGCGTACTGCTGTTTTCCGCAAGCTTCGAAAGCAGCGACTCCGTCTCCGTGCGCTCACAGCTTGACGCTATAGATGCGGCCTGCGAACCGGACCCCATCATAGCTGTCGACGAGGAGGGCGGAACGGTCAACAGAGTCAGCAGCTTTCCCGCATTTCGCAGCGAACCCTTCAAGGCTCCGAGAGACATATTCACATCGGGCGGACTCGATGCCATCGCTGCAGATACCCATGAAAAAAATCAACTGCTGGCAAATCTGGGCATAGACCTGAACCTTGCGCCGGTATGCGACATTTCACAGACGGAGGGTGACTTCATGTACTCCCGCAGTCTCGGTCAAAACGCCAACGTGACCTCCGATTACGTCACATGCGTAGTAAAGACATGCATCAGAGACAACATGGGATGCTGCCTGAAACACTTTCCCGGCTACGGCAACTCGGCCGACACACATAAGGGGATAGCCGTAGACAACAGATCACAGAAACAGCTTGAACAAAGCGATCTGCTGCCTTTCAAAGCCGGCATACAGGCGGGAGCTCCGTCGGTGCTGGTCTCCCACAACATAGTTTCCGCACTGGATGACAGCCTGCCTGCATCCCTTTCCCCGACCATCCACAGGCTGCTGCGATACGACATGGGCTTCGACGGCGTGATAATAACGGACGACCTTTCCATGGGCGCCATCGCCGAATTCCTGCCGGATGTGGACAGCGCCGTGACGGCTGTGATGGCGGGAAACGACATGCTGTGCACCGGAGACTTCAAAGGGCAGTACCAGGCAGTGCTGGAGGCGGTGGACAGCGGGCTGATATCCGAAGACCGAATAGACTCCTCCGTGAGAAGGATACTCACATGGAAACGCGCCATGTCATTGATTTAACATGTTTTTTTCAACAAGTCTTCACAATAGCGACCCAAAAACGGCATATTTTACTGTTATTATACATTCACGGCAAAGGAAATTGCTGAAAAGTGGATAAAGGGCTGCTTAAACAAATAAACACTTCTTCTTCTCAATCCCTAAAACACAGCAGCCCTTCCTAATCATTTAGGAAACACCTCCTAAGAAATAGTAATAATGATGACGAAAAAGAAAACTGCGGTATCGCGGTTTTCTTTTTGTTTGGTGCGCTCATTTGCTTTCCCTGCTCATTCCAAAGATCGCGGCTCCGGCAGCACTGTTCTTTGGAATTCGGCACCCTTTGGGGCCTTTGCAAATCACACATTCCAAAGATTTCGGTCCTGACAGCACTATTCTTTGGAATTTGACCCCCTTCATGACCTTTACATATCACTTATTCCAAAAATCCCAGCCCTAACAGCACTGCCCTTTGGAATCCAATACCCCTTCGCTGCCTTTCCATCCCCACTATTCCAAAAATATCATGAATCTAGGCCTCTTTTGTTGAAATATGCCTGCGAAAACATTGTGTCAACGGTAAAATTCCAAAGATCACGGCTTGTATACTCAATATCTTTGGAATCATTCAGCAGCATCCCCTACCCCTACATTTTGTTGCCTTCCATGTCGAAA
>JAETSS010000081.1 GCA_021769545.1 Eubacterium sp. | reverse complement strand
ATTTGTTAAATATCGGCTGTAATGTTGAACTTTGAACGTTTATCGCCATTTTAGACAAAATCCGGCATCAAAAAAATCGTTTCCGTAAGGAAACGATTTTTCAAAATCTTTCGAAATGCTCTATTTTTCAATATTCAGTTTTCTGTTTCTGATCGCGAACGCGTTTCTCTGCGGAAACAGATGAAGTCCATGCTCACGATATATTTATTTGTCGATCCCGTATTTTGCACATTTTTTTGAGACCGTCGATTTGCTCACGCCCAATTTCCGGGCGGCTTCGGTAAGTGTCGGGGAAGATTCCATGGCCTTGCTGATCAAATGCTTCTCATAGAGTTCCATCGCCTCATACAGCGTACCCCCCCCCCACTTGATATTTCCGTTTTCCGCCTCATCGAATTGAGCCACTTCTCCGTTCAAATGCAGATTCACGAAGGCCCGTTCTATGATATTGGTCTTGCTCGTTACGATTATTCTTTCCACTACGTTTTTCAATTCACGCACATTGCCGGGCCAGTCATACTTCAAAAACAGATCGTATGCGCCGTTGGACAATACCTTGTTTGTCTTGTATTTCTTATTGAACTGCTTAAAGAACAGGGTTATCAGTTCGATGATGTCCTCCCGGCGCTCTCTTAAAGGCGGTATCCTGAGAGGGACTACATTCAGCCTGTAATAGAGATCGCTCCTGAACCTGCCTCTTTTGATGGCGTCAACTAAATTGATATTGGTGGCAGCGATGATCCTGACGTTGCATTTTATCGTCCCTGTCCCGCCTACTCTTGTGAACTCCCCTTCCTGGATGACTCTCAGCAGCTTGGACTGCATATGGAGCGGAAGCTCCGTTATCTCATCCAGCAGTATCGTCCCTCCGTCGGCGATCTCGAAGAATCCTGTCTTTCCCCTGGTATTGGCACCCGTAAAGGCTCCCGGCTCGTATCCGAAGAATTCGCTTTCCATGAGGTTTTCGGGAATAGCCGCGCAGTTTATCTTGACATAGGCCTTTTCCCTTCTGCTGCTGTTGCTCACAATGAAGTTGGACAGCATCTCCTTACCGGTTCCCGACTCTCCTTCTATCAATATGAATACGTCGCTGGACGCCACTTCAAAGGCGTCGTCGATGAGATCCATCATCGTTTCGCTGCAGAAAACGAAGTCGTCATTGACCTTGTTCTTGTTCCTGTAATACTCGAGTCTCGACTCGTATAATTCCATGACCTTATGGGATTTTTCCAGTTCATTTTGAAGTGAAGTCAGCTCTGAGATATCTCTGTCGGTGGCGACGATCATCTTCATTTTTCCGTCCTCATACAGCGGTATTCCCGTAGTCAGCAGCTTTGCACCGAAGGCCTCCTGTATGGTGGTCACCTCTCCCTGAGTTTCCATCACGTTCATGCAGATGGAATTGTTCCAATAGCCCTTATCTACCATGTATTTGACATTTATCCCCGTAAGGTCAAGATCCATCGTTTCAGGTGAACGGCGCAGATAATCCCTGGAAGCTTTGTTTACGATCAGCGTCTTTCCCGTTACATCCGTTATATATACGCTGTCGTGTATGCAGTCCAGTATGCTCTGTATTTTGTTCTTCGATATCTCGAATATGTCGTCGTCAGACATGCACTTTATCAGATCCTCCAACCTGATCTCTAGCTTTCCATCCTCGTTCCTGCTGAGTATGTCAGGACTTATGGTGATCCTTCGGCCTGTTTCCCTGTTCATTATCATATCCTTCCGCATAGTAGCCTTCCTTAAACCGGAAGCGTATCTACTATAATAATAATGAAAGACATGTGATAAAGCGAGGTGTTTTTTTGCAACCCGCTCCGCAGGCACTTATCGGCGGAAAGCGCGGAAAGCGCATAAAGCTAGAGCTAGGAAGCGTCCTGTACCACGATCTCGCTGGCCTTCCTGTCGGTCTGGCGCATCACGATCTCGCATATCTTGGTGACCATGCTCTGATCCAGCTCCTCGGTATTGACCGTCACGTTGACTCCGCTGTCGCTTATCACCACGAAGGTCTCCGGCAGTCCCTTGTTCTTTATCAGCGTCTCTATGGTCTTTTCCTGCTCCATGTAATTGAGAAGGCGCATTTTCTCAGCGGAGGCCTCCTCCTTTTCAGACTTCGATGAAGCGGAGCTTTCCGCATCCTCCAACATGGATATGATCTTGTTTCTGTCCATGTCGAGGGTGGCCCTCAGCTCCTGAAAATACGTGTCGGTATTCTCCAGCTCCGATACATCGTCCGACGTCACCAGAGCCGATTCATCGACGCTGCCTTCCTGCTTTTCGCCCTCCTCGCTGACATTGAGACTGTCCACCAGCACGTCGCCGTCGTGAAGGGGGATGTTTTCATTGGCGGCCTTGTCGGGAAAGATCCCCCCTGCCGCCGCATACACGCCCATGCACATTGCCAGGGCTGCAAGCCCCATACACTTCTTCTTATTGTTTTTTATAAATGAAAAAACAGATTTTTTACTCATTAGAGACTTCCTCCTCACTTTCCTCCACCGCCTTTTTCTCAAAGACCTCCACGCTGGTGGCCGATATATTGAATATTGCCATGACGGCATTAATGAGATCGTTTTTCACTACCGGGTCTTTGGCGCCCTGCGCAGTTACTATGACTCCCGTCACATTATCATCCTCGCCGTACTGCAGCATCACGTCAACATCTCCAACGCCTTCAATGTCGGCAAGTATGCTGCACAGCTCAGCTTCCGTACCTCCGTCATCATCAAGGATCTGACGTCTTCCGTCTCTTCCCTGCGTGAAAACATCAAAGGACAGCAATATTACCGCTGCGATTATAAGAAGGGCGATGATCTTCAATGCCCTTTCCTTTGCTCTGGGATCTTTTTTGAATTTTTCAAGCAAGCTGTTCTCCTCCTTTTAATGTATATTTTCCCGATCCGTTATTATTCCCCATTATTCACCGATAAGATAAATAACGGGATACAGTATCGTAGCCATTATCACCAGCGCGAAAATGAATTTCACGTATTTTCCCATGGATGTGTCGGGCAGCAGCATCTCGATGAAGGAAAGGGCGAGGATTATTATGAACAGATTGCTGACCCACTGCTTTATTATGCTCAAGCTCCGCCTCCTCCCATTCCCATCAGTATCGTTATGAATATGAGGAACATCATGGCTCCCGTGGAAAGCACCACCGTCATGGTTATCGCGGCGTTTCCTATCTCGCCCAGACTGTCGGATATGTTCTTGGTGGAAATGGGCTCCGCCGCTATGGCTATCACCTTGTATATGGCTGCTATGGAAAGCAGCTTGATGACAGGTATCACCATCAGCGAGATTATTATCACTATGCCTATGATGCCTATGGCGTTTTTTATCAGCCCTATACAGCTTATGACCATTTCCAGTGAATCCGCGGCGAAGCCCCCGACGATGGGAACGAAATTGTCCAGGGAAAACCTGGCCGTATTTATCAGTATGCCGTCGGCCGATTTCGTCACGATGCCCTGTATGGCCGTTATCCCCGTGAATACGGTGATGATGAAGCCGGTGATGAATATCGCGCCCTTTCTTATAAAGACAGCCAGTTTTTTCACGTAATCCTTCTCGGTTATGCTGTTTATCAGCACGAAGATCGCCGACAGAAAGACCAGAGGCAGCACCACATGCTGCATGATGAAATTGAATCCTGTCACAGCGCCTATTATCACCGGATCCATGATGCTCCCCGACGAGATGCCTCCCATGGATATCAGCAGCGGTATCATTATGGGCAGCAGTATCTCCATGGACGATGTCATGGTATTCATGGTATCCTGACAATATTCGTACGTCTGATAGAAGTTCCCTATGCAAAGGGCTATGATGACGATGCTGCACACCATGGTCCCCAGTGAGGACACGGTCTTGCTGCCGAAGGTGTTGGAAAAGCTCGTCAGTATCCCTGTGACTATGCATATGGCAAGTATCTCACAGCCTAAAAATATCGAGGCCTTCACCTCCATCAGGAACAGATCCATCAGGTTGTCTATTATCCTTTCGGAATCGAACAGCGCGTTTCCGTTTATCAGATCGTTTATTATGCCGCTGACGGTGAGATCGTCGAAGAGTCCGCTCTGTCCCGCCGCATCCGTCATGATGCCCTCAAGCTCCGACAGATCCATGGAATTCAGTTGTTCTTCTATGATGGTTTCGTAATCCATTCGAAATGCTCCTTATTCAAGCAGAGAGCCGATAAGCTCAAGGATGGCCGTGAGTATCGGCATGGCCAGATAGAATATTATCACCTTGCCGGCAAGCTCCACCTTGGAGCCTATGGTGGCCTCCCCCGCATCCTTACACAACTGTGCGGTGAAATCCGTGATATACGCCACGGCAAGCACCTTCAATATCACCGGGAAAAACGTCCTGCCGTATGTGACGTTATCGTATATCCCCTCCAAAAACAGGAATATATCGGCAAGCCTGTCTATGATGGTCAGGAACAGTATAATCACCGTTGCCAGAATGATATATATGGATATCTCCTTGTTTACACTCTTCATAAGCGCCGCCAGCAGTACGCCCGTAAGGGCGAGAGCGACGATTTTCAGTATTTCCATAAGCTCTCCTAAAATTCGAGAAAGGTCTTCACCGTATCGAAGAACTCACCTATCATCTGTATCACCAGCATGAGGACCACGATGACGCCTGCCAGCGTAGTCATCATGGCCTGCTCCTCCCTGCCCGCCTTGATGAGCACCTGATTGAGAACAGCTATCGCTATTCCTATAGCTGCGATCTTAAAAATAATATCTATATCCATTGCAAACCAACTCCTAAATCAATATGACGGCAATGACGACTCCCGCCGCAGCGCCGAGACCTCTGTACATCTTCCCCTGCTTCTGCTCCTGCCGTCTCGCATCATTGAGATTTTCCCCGAGCCTCATCATAGCCGGTTCCATGATGCTTCTGTGGCCTTTGATATCGCTCTTTCCAAGCCCCAGTGCAAGATCCTGCAGTATCGCGATATCCTGCCGGTTCAGTGGACATTCTTCCATGCTTTTCGCAAGGGCTCCGTTCCACGAATCCACCAGATTGTTCCGCTCCGCCATCATGACGCTGCAGTCCTTCAATACACCTGCGAACCAGCAGGGCTTCGCATCCGATACCTTGCCGAAGGCCCTGGCCAGCGAATCGCGCCTGTAGGTGATCTCCATATCAAGGAGCTTCAAAAGCTCCGCAACGCTTTCCAGCTCCGCTATACGCGCCCGGTAGGACGACGCCTTCAAGAAGCCCAGCGACGTACAGCTTATGAATATCATGACGCATCCAATTACCTTTAGCATATCACGCACCCTTTCCTATCCCGGAAAGCTTCATTATGCGCTTCACCGTGCCTGTAGACGGCTGCGCCGACAGGAATATCAGCGTCTCGAAGACGTGTCCTCTGATGAGCTCGCCCACTGCCGAGCTTTCCACGTCCTCATAGCTGCTGCCGTGGATGCTGGTTATGGTCTTCACCCCTGCACAGAGGGCGGCTTCTATGGCTCCCACGTCCTCCTTCTTTCCGATCTCGTCGGTGATTATCACATCGGGAGACATGGACCTTATGAGCATCAGTATCCCCTCCGCCTTGGGGCAGCCGTCCAGGATATCGGTCCTGCTTCCGAGATCGTAGCTGGACTTTCCGTTATAGCAGCCTGCTATCTCCGAGCGCTCGTCGCATATGCCCACACGATAACCCTTGTAGCTGAGACTTCTTGCGATATCACGCAATATCGTCGTCTTGCCGCATTTTGGCGGTGAGATTATCAGCGTGTTTCTTATGGCGTTTCTTTTCTCGTCGCACACGGAGCTTATGACCTTCCCCGACGCGCCTATGATCTGGCGACTGCGCCTTATATTGAGAGACGATACGTCCTTGATGAGATGCACATGTCCATCCTTAAGGGTCACCGTTCCGCAGATGCCCACTCTGTGACCTCCCTCTATGGTTATGTATCCCTTGGAAAGTTCCTCCTCATATGCGTAATACGAATAGTCCAGAAGCCTGTTAAGGGTCTCGTCCAGAAGCTCGGGAGTTATCAGCTTTCCGTCGTGGAGGCTTATCTCCCTGCCTTCGCTTCTGACGATGGTGTCCTGAAACGTCTTCATCCTTATTTCCTCGAATCCCTCGAGGATGCTGCCGGGAAGCTGTCCCACTCTCTCACTTACGGAGGCGGGAAGCTTTCTCAGTATGTTACCGGTATTTTCATCCATATTTTCACCCCTCTTCTTTTGTTGTTAATATAAGATATTCCTTGTCCCAGAAAATATGACCTGTAAATAAAAAAAGTGTGCAAGACGGAATCAAAGATTCCTTTGCACACATGTCGCTCCCGCACGCCCACCCTTGCAGCCTTTGAACGCTGAAAATTTGCAATTATCAATCAGAAT
>JAETSS010000080.1 GCA_021769545.1 Eubacterium sp. | reverse complement strand
CTAGTCCATAAGCGTCCAAATTCCAAAAGATTGCGCTTTTCCATAAAGAATCTTTGGAATCACTTAAAAGGAGCCTGCGGATAACGCTAAGGCTCCTGGATTATTTTTATTGAAGCTGTTCGGTCTGCAGATCCTGCGGGCTGCCTTTGAAATTGAATACGACGACGCTGAATATTATTATGAGGCCGCCTATGTACGTTCCCATATCGGGGGTTTCCCTGAGCATTATGAAGCCGATTATTGCTGCGATCAGCGGATTTACGAACAGGTAGTTGGTCACTTCGCTGGTGCGCTCCGTCAGGACGAGGGCTTTGCTCCAGAAGTAGTATGCGATGGCGCTCGGCATTATGCCCAGATAGATGGCGGCCAGATTGCCGGTAATGTCGGCGGTGGCCACATCGACGATAGCCTGGGGCAGGAATGGCAGCATCTGTATCCCTCCGAAGATGGCGCTGTAGGTAACGATCTCTATAGCGGTGTAGCCCATATCGGAAAATTTGCGGGTCAGTAGGTTGTAGGCGGCGAAGACGACGGCGACGCCGAACATCCAGAAGACGCCTTTGTTTATGGATAGTATCCCGTTCCACAGGATCAGTACCAGTACCCCGGCAAAAGCGCAGATTATCATTACCCAGCCTGTCAGGCTGACCTTTTCTCTGTAGATCTTGGATGCGGCGATGGCTGTCAGTATGGGCGATACCGCCGTGATTATGCTGCCGGTGGCGGAGGTGAGGGTGGACATTCCCAGATTGAAAAATATGAAATATACCGAGAAGCCCAGGATTCCCGAAAGGAAAAACCACAGCAGATCCTTTCTGTGAAAAGGTTTTCTTATGTGACATGCCTTGCCGATGATGATAAGTATCACCGCCGACAGCGCACATCTTATGAAGCCCAGCGAATATGACGAGATGTCATCGCCTATGATCCTTGTGAAGGGAAAGCTGGAGCCCCATAAAAGGATAGTTATGAAGGCGTAGAGGTTTACTTTAAGCTTGTTGATAATAGCGTTATTCATTTTTTTTTACTCCTGATAAAAATTAAGACACTATATTTTACCATAAAAGTTGGAAACAGTAAGATGGTATTTTTCCTGAATAACATAAATAGTGCAAAATAAATCTCTTCGCCCCATGATTTTTTTCTTTTCTTGCGCCCCTTATTATGGTATCATGTGGGAGGATGGATGGTATTCGTTGTTGAAACTATACCGGAATTTAATATCAAAACTGACATATTCATTTCCTTTGGTCGGCAAGCGACCGAACGCTTTTATCCTGAGGGAACGAGACGGAAGGATATCGACGCTCAAGAAAAGGAGGTCGGTAGATTGAATATAGGTTTTATCGGAGCAGGAAAGGTAGGCTGCAGCCTGGGCAAATATTTTGCGGAAAACGGGCGCGAAAGCGGCCTTAATGTAAAAGGCTATTACAGCCGAAGCAGTAAGTCAACGAAAGATGCGGCGCATTTTACGGAATCTGAAGCATATGAAAGTATAGAAGCTTTGACAGATGAGTGTGATGTCATCTTCCTGACAGTTCCTGACGGAAGTATTCGCGATACCTGGCAGCAGGTCAGGGAATACGATATAAAAGGAAAAACAATATGTCACTGTAGTGGTGCGATGTCTTCCCGGGATGCCTTCGAGGGCATAGAGGAGACGGGAGCTTTCGGATATTCGATCCATCCGCTGTTCGCAGTAAGCGATAGATACAACGCTTACCGGGAACTGACGGGTGTTTTTTTTACTCTGGAAGGCGGTCGTGGAAAGGCTGCCGCGATGCATAGCCCGGAATTTCTGCAGCTTAAGGAAGCCTTTGCGAAAATGGGTAATCCCGTCCGTATAATAGACGGTGCGGACAAGACCACCTATCACTGTGCGGCGGCCATCGCCAGCAATCTGGTGTGCGGGCTCATCGATGAGAGTCTTGCCCTGATGCAGCGGTGCGGTTTTGCAGAGGATGAAGCGGTAAAAGCGCTGGCGCCTATATTGATGGGCAACATGGCGCATATCGCAAAGGACGGTCCCACGGCAAGTCTCACGGGGCCTATAGAGAGGAACGATGTTTCCACCGTCGGCAAGCATCTGGAATGCCTGCAGGACGGCGAGGAAAAGGAGCTCTACAGGCTGCTGAGCAGGCGGCTGGTGCAGATGGCACAGCAACGACATCAGGATAGGGATTACAGCCGGATGTCGGAGCTGCTTGGAAAGTAACCTAGATGGTCATCTTCGATGACCAAACATATGAAACACCGCAAGGGTATAACCTAAATGGTCGCTTTCAGCGACCAAACATATGAAAGGAACAAGAACGATGAAAAATACTGTTGCAAGCTTATTGAAAATGAAACAAAACGGCGAGAAGATCTCCATGCTCACATGCTACGATTATTCGACGGCAAAGCTGATGGAGGCTTCCGAGATAAATATGATACTGGTAGGAGATTCCCTGGGAAATACCATGCTGGGATATAAGGACACATTATCAGTAACCATGGAAGACATGATACACCACGGTGCGGCTGTAGTGAGAGGCGTTGAAAATATATTCGTCGTAATGGACATGCCGTTCATGTCATATCAGACTTCCGTATATGACGCAGTTGTCAATGCTGGAAGACTCATTAAAGAAACAGGTGCCAATGCCGTAAAGCTGGAAGGCGGCGCAGCGGTCAAGGAACAGATCAAAGCCATCGTAGACGCAGGCATTCCTGTAGTGGCTCACATCGGAATGACGCCGCAGTCGGTGAACGCATTCGGCGGCTTCAAGGTACAGGGAAAGAGCGAGGAAGCGGCAGCCCAGATCCTGCAGGACGCCTATGACGTTCAGGAAGCAGGCGCTTTTGCAGTAGTAATGGAATGCGTTCCCGCAAAGCTTGCAGCTCTCATAAGCGAAAAGCTGATGATCCCGACTATCGGTATAGGAGCAGGCGAAGGCTGCGACGGCCAGGTGCTGGTATGGCAGGATATGCTGGGACTGTTCAGCGATTACGTTCCTAAGTTCGTAAAGCGTTTTGCTAACGTAGGTGACATCATGGTACAGGCATTCAAGGATTACGACAAGGAAGTCAAAGAAGGCGCATTCCCGACGGAAGCCCATGGATTCAAGATAGACGATGAGATCATAGCAAAGCTGAAGGACAGGTAAGATGATAATAGCAACTACTATAGATGAAGTACGAAAATATGTAAAGACTTGGAAAGCCGCCGGCCTTACGGTGGGGCTGGTGCCGACGATGGGCGCTCTTCACGAGGGCCATGCTTCCCTTGTGACCACAGCCGCCGCCCAGTGCGACAAAGTCGTCGCATCGGTCTTCGTGAACCCGACGCAGTTCGGCAAAGGCGAGGATCTTGACAGCTATCCCAGAGATTTTCAACGGGACTGCCGCATCCTTGAAGAAAAAGGCTGCGATCTCGTTTTTCATCCCGAGGTGGAGGAAATGTACCCGGAGGGATTCGGCACTTATGTGAATCTGGAATCCGAGATGACCTCGCAGCTTTGCGGAAAGAGCAGACCGGGACATTTCAGAGGCGTATGTACGGTAGTCAGCAAGCTGTTTCATATAGCAGCCCCCGACAAAGCGTATTTCGGGGAAAAGGACGCCCAGCAGCTTGCGGTGATACGCCGTATGGTGCGGGATCAGGCCTTTGACATAGAAGTAGTGGGCTGCCCTACGATGCGGGAACACGACGGACTCGCCATGTCCAGCCGCAACACCCATTTGAACGAGGAAGAGCGAAAAGCCGCGGCAGTTCTGTATAAGTCTATAGTAAAAGCAAAGGAGCTGATCGCTTCGAAGACATCAAAGAATGCGGGCTGCTCCGGTGCAGACGGCGGCAGCGCGCGTATAGATGCAGACGAGCTGACGGGACTGATGAGCCGGATCGTTTCAGCGGAGCCGATGGCCCGTATAGATTATATAGAAGCGGTGGACGGTATGAGCCTGACGCCAAAGGCACAGCTTGAAGCGGGAGACCTTGTTGCCCTTGCAGTATTTATAGGAAAGACGAGGCTCATTGACAACTTCACCGTGTAATTTAATTGGAACTATCATGGAAACTATCGTAGAATCAAAAACTATTGTGAAAGCCGGTTTGTATGGCTTTTACAATAGTTTTTTGCTGTTTTTGATGGAAATATCATGGGATAAGGGACCCAAACAAAAACTGTTCTCTCCAACTGTGCATATTTTGCATACAAAAAATCAAAAAAATCCCCGATTGTATATTAAAAAATAATTAAATTTGTCTATTTTATAGAATATACTTTTGAGCTATGCTAGATACAGCAAGATCAAAGTTACAGAAAAGAGGGAGAAAAATGAGTACAAATGTCAATGTCGATTCATCGAGGAATTCTACGAAAATGCTGGTGATCAATGCGCTGTTCATCGCCCTGACGCTGGTGGCGACCATGTTTATAAACATCCGTCTGCCTATCATGGGCAATGGCGGACTTATACATCTTGGGAACGTGCCGCTTTTTCTGGGTGCATTCATCTATGGAAAGCGCACAGGTGCCATTGCCGGGGCTTTCGGAATGGGTATGTTCGATTTGATCTCGGGCTGGACTGCCTGGGCACCTTTCACCTTTGTTATCGTGGGCCTGATGGGCTGGGTGGCAGGTCTTATTTCGGAAAAGGTAAAGCTCCGTCCTGTCATAGCCAACAGTATAGCGGTAGCTGCGGCTCTGGTGATAAAGATCGCCGGATATTATTTTGCGGAAGTGATACTGTATCATAACTGGATCGTTCCACTTGGTTCCATTCCGGGGAATATCGTACAGGTAGTAGTTGCCGGCATCATAGTTGTTCCGTTTGCGGGAAAGCTTAAGAAGATAGCCGATAAATATTGATACGACATAGTCCGGCGCAGCGCCGGAGGAAAGGAGAATATTATGTATAAGATCATGACTGCGGGACCTACTCAGGTACGTGAAAACGTTCGCATGGCAAGGAGCCTTGAGACTACGAACCCGGACCTTGATGTAGAGTTCTGTGAATTTTATAAAGAGACCTGCGATCTGCTGCAGGAGCTGATGCACTCATCAGGCACGGCATACATACTGGGCGGTGAAGGCATACTTGGACTGGAGGCGGCATGTGCGTCGCTGACGGAGCCGGGGGACCGTGTATTGGTTTTAGACAATGGGATATTCGGCAAGGGATTTGCCGATTTCGTTAAGATATACGGAGGAGAACCGGTGCTGTTCACCTCGGACTATCAGAAGCCGATAGATGTGCAGGAGATCAAAGCTTTCCTGGAGAAAGATCACGATTTCAAATACGCAACGGTAGTCCACTGCGATACCCCAAGCGGAGTCATCAACGATGTTTCCGCCATATGTCCACTGCTGGCACAATACGGCATACTTTCCGTGGTGGATTCGGTGGCGGGAATGTTCGGAGAATACGTGAACGTTGACGAAAGCAAAATAGACATCCTCTGTGGAGGCTCGCAGAAAGCTCTTTCGGCGCCTGCAGGTCTCACCATGCTGTGGGTCAGCGACAAGGCCATGGCAGCCATGGAAAACAGGAAAACGCCGATAGCTTCGTTTTATGCCAACATCCTGACCTTCAAGACATATTACGAAGACAAGTGGTTCCCGTATACAATGCCTATCAGCGATATCACAGGACTGAGAGTTGCCGTGGACAATGTGCTGGCGGAGCCTGACATCATAAAACGTCATGCAAAGATCGCCGCAGCGACCCGCGGGGCCGTAACGAAGGCAGGCCTTGAGCTTTATTTAAAGGCGGGCTATGCCAATACGGTAACGGTGATCAAAGTGCCGGATGGCGTGACCGACAAACAGATACTGTCCACCATGACGGATAAATACAACGTGATGATATCGGGCTGCTTCGATGTGCTGGCGGGAAAGGTCATCCGTATCGGACACATGGGTGAAAACGCCAACATCGACGATATGGCAATGACGCTGGATGCCATGGATAAGACCTTTGCCGATCTGGGACATCCACTAAAATGCAGCATGAAGGATGAGTTCCTTAAACTGATGCGATGATCTGCCCAGGCTGTAGAATCAAGGAAATACCATACCGATAAATAAGTAAATAGTATCGAAGGGCATCGACATGTGCTCTCTCGGAGGACGGCAGAAAGATCATAATAGACTGCTTCCCCGAGGGAGCATATTTTTATTATGTAGGAAATATCGATCTCGATATTTCCGGAATATCAACAAAGTCTACCGCTGAAAAGGAATCGGCGAAGCCGACTTTGTTATAGTGTGGTATGGAAAGCGTATTGCATTGCTTTTGCGGCGGTGTGCGTATCGCGGCCCGGGACATCCTCAGAGTTTAACATTTTATGTATGATCAAACTATGGAAAATATCAAAACTATTGAGTATAATACCAGTTAAGGAGGTATGAAAGATGGATAACAACGGAACAAAGAAAAAAGGCAAAAAAGTAATTA
>JAETSS010000079.1 GCA_021769545.1 Eubacterium sp. | reverse complement strand
ACTTGTCTTGAAATCGGAATTGGTTACCTTGACTGTGCTATGACATTAGGTACTGAGCATCCTGAAAAGCCTTATGAATTAACAAACATCAAGTTAGGTGACTATCAGTTTGCTAAGCAGAAGGAATGGGAAGCTTCCGGTAAGATCGCTATCTGCGGTTCAGGTGTTGAGCCTGGTATGGCTGACGTATTTGCTAAGTATGCTGCAAAGCACTTATTCGACAAGATCGACGAAGTTAACGTAAGAGACGGAGATAACTATGGAAATACTGATTCAGACTTCGGATTCTCAGTATGGACTACTATCGAAGAATGCTTACAGCCACCTGTAATCTGGGAAAAGAACGAAGAGCATCCTGATGGACACTGGTTCTGTACAGAACAGTTCTCAGAGCCTGAAATCTTCAACTTCCCTGGCGGAATCGGCGATGTAGAAGTAATCAACGTAGAGCACGAAGAAGTACTTCTCGTTCCTAGAGAAATCGATTGTAACAGATGTACATTCAAGTATGGTGTACCTGCAGATTTCAGAAAGAAATTAATGGTACTGTTTGAATATGGTCTCTCCGACAAGAGAACTAAGATCAAGGTTGGCGACAGCGAAATCACTCCTAGAGACTTCGTATGCAAGGTAATCCCTAGCCCTGTTGATGCTACAATGACAATGACAGGTAAAGGCTGCGCTGGTACTTGGGTAACTGGATGGAAAGACGGAAAATACAGATCAGTATATCTGTATCAGATAGCTGACAATCAGGAATGTATCGCTAAGTACACTACTAACTCAGTAGTTGCTCAGACTGCAGTAGGTCCTGTAATCATGATGGAACTTATCGCTAAGGGCATCTGGAATGACGCTGGTGCTTGGGGTCCTGAACACTTCGATCCAGATCCATTCGTAGAAAGACTTGCTAAGTATGAATTCCCTGCTGGAATCAAAGAAATGGATTCAGAATATGCAGATGAATTAAACGAAAAGGCTTTCTTAGATGCAGTAAGCAAATAAGGATATCTTAAAGACATTAAAAACGGTTGTCGTATGACAACCGTTTTTTTTTTCAGTTTTTTCGTCGATGAATCGATGGTTTTCACAGAGCTTTGACGAAAACAGTTTTCATCAAAGGCATTTCTTCGGCGCGTTCTTACACCCCAAAGACCTCCGCCGCTTCCTTCATAGCCTGCGCTATAGGCAGATGCTGCGGACATTTTTCCTCGCATGCTTTGCAGCCTACGCAGTCTGAGGCATGTCTGCCGGCAGGTATCCACGACTTGTATTCGTTCTTCGTCGACGGATTCTGTTCGTAGGTGTTCCAGTCGTTGAAATATCCCAGTATCTTAGGTATATCCAGCTTTGTCGGACATGGCATACAGTATTCGCAGCCTGTACATGAATATTTGATGAGTCTGTTGTACTCATCGGACACCCTGTCTATGAGGGCCTTTTCATCATCCGTCAGAACTGCGATATCTTCGTCCGACAGCGTCTTTATGTTTTCCTCAAGCTGGGTTCTTGAGCTCATACCGCTGAGCATCAGCGTTACCTCCGGCATATTTGCAAGCCATTTGAACGCCCACTGAGCAGGAGTCCTCTTGGTTTCAAAGTCATCCCACAGCTTTTGCACGGTAGGAGGAACGGCATCCGTAAGCCTTCCGCCCTTTAACGGTTCCATGATGATGACGCTGAGACCTTTTTCCGCGGCAAGCTTCAGGCCCCTGACTCCCGCCTGGTGATTCTTATCCATGTAGTTTAGCTGTATCTGACAGAATTCCCATGGGAAGCCGTTGAGCACCTCTTCGAATACCTTATAGGAATCATGGAAAGAAAATCCGATGTGTCTGATCCTGCCCTTGGCCTTCATCTCTTCCAGGAAAGGCAAGAGGTTCAGCTTCTTTGCGCGTCTCCATGTAGCTGCGCTGACGTTGTGGACCAGATACATATCGATGACATCGGTATCCAGCCTCTGAAACTGCTCCTCGAAGATAGCCTTCATGTGCTCCTCGTCCTTGGCGAGCCATATAGGCATTTTGTCAGCCAGCAGTACCTTTTCCCTGTAGCCGTCCTTGAGAGCTCTTCCCACGATCTTTTCACTGTTGCCTTCATGGTACGTGTAGGCGGTATCCACGTAGTTCACACCCGCATCTATGGCAGATCTGATGATGCTGATCGCTTCCTGTTCATCCACCTTGCCGTCTGCTGTTACAGGCAGGCGCATGCATCCCATTCCCAGCAGGGAAACATCCTTGTTGATTTTTTTAAAGGTTCTGTATTGCATTTTTTCACTCCTAACTTATAGTTTCGGTGAATATGAGGCAAGCCTGCATATTTAATAGTATTATACTGGAAAAGAAATCTGATTGCAATACGGTGAAAAGCTGCGAGTCGGCTTGTATACAGGCTTTTGTATGCTTTTATTCGGGAGAAAAATATGGTATACTAAAGCCGGTGCCTCAGCAGGCATCTGTTTTATAGTAATATTAAGGATAAAGGAATCTGATAAAATGACAAAGGAAAAGATGGATTTAACTCAAATATGTGATGGATTCATGGACAAGGTCATGGATCTTTATGACGTGCCGGGAGTGTCGGTAGGCGTGATGATAGGCGACCGGATCTATACCGGCGTAAGAGGATTCAGAAATTACATAACGAAGGATCCTCTCGAAAAGAAGGACGTGTTCCACTGTGCATCGGTATCGAAGATGTTTACAGGGACCTCCATCATGAAGCTGGTGGATGAGAAAAAGCTGAGCCTTGATGACAAGCTGGTGGATGTACTGCCGTTTCTGCACATGGAGGATGAGAGAAGCAAGGATGTCAAGATATATCAGCTCCTGAGCCATATATCGGGCATGCACGATGTTCCCGTAGAGGACTGGGAATGGAAATGGGGCGATAAGGTAGTTGCCCCGGATGCATTGAGAAATTATGCGTTCCATGACGAGGTATGCAAAAGAAGGATGCTGTGGGAGCCGGAAAGCAATGGGTTCATGTACAGCAGTATCGCATATGAGCTGCTGGGCATCGTGATCCAGGAGGTTTCCGGAATGCCTTTCGAACAGTTCGTAAAGGAAAACTGCTTCAAGCCTTCCGGCATGGACAATACTACCGTGCTTACCATAGAAAGAACGGGCGGAAGTCTTGAGCTTGACTATATCGATACGCTGGATATGGCTATGCCTCACGAGCGTGATAAGGAAAAGAACATAATCATGGCAAAGTATTATCCCTTCAGCAGACAGCATATGCCGAGCTCGACGCTGACCACTACTGCCGAAGATCTTCTGAAATGGGGAAGGTTCAATCTTGACAGAAAGATGTTCTCCGGTGAGACTTACGAAAAGATGTGGTCGGCATACGCCACGGTACCTAACAACGGAGAGAAAATGGGTCTCGGCTGGTTCATGAGAGAGCAGGAAGGCTGCCGCCTCATGGGACATGAAGGTACGGACATAGGATTCAGAGCAAGCTTCTGGATGTGTCCGGAGCATGATATGGCGATATCTGTATTGTCCAATGTATCGGCTGCTCCGGTAAAACGAATAAGCAAGACATTGTTTGCCGAGCTTATTCATTGGTTATAAAATCGAGAAAATCATCAAAATCTTCAAAATCACTTTGTACGAATTCGAAGAGTATCGGCTCTTTGAATTCGTATTTTGCTGTTGCCATAAGGAAAGGCGCCAGCAGGCTGGTTTTCAGCTTGTTTTCCAGATGGCGGATGTCGGGAAGGCTGTAGGCGGCCACGATGAGCTGCCCGTAATTGGTAAGGAAATATACTCCCTTGACATCATTGCTCAGACGGAAGACCTTGCTGTTGACGTGATCGTTGTTGGCCTTGAAAGCCATGAACATACGACCGTTTTCGTGGGTGGACATCACCGTGTTGAGGTTCACGGTAAGCTCACCGAGATTGTCGTCCATATCGCTGTCCGAAAGAAGGACCTCGTAAACCGTTACGAATTCAGGCTTCGCCAGCATCATTGCCGCCTCTGCGGCACTTACGGCAAAGGATGAGCAGTTTGTGAAATAGACTACCTTAAGATCCTTTACTATGACCTTGGAGATCACGGTCTCGTAGTTGTTGTTGGTCTCTATCAGCGATTCACACAGGTAAGAGACGGCACCGTCATCGTAGACCTTCTCCACGTCGATGACGTTTTTGCAGAAGGTGGCCTGACGGTATCCGTCGTAAAGACCGAGAGGAACGTTTCCGTCGGAAAGATAGCCAGCTCCTTTGCGATCCCTGCCGAAGCATCTCATGAGAAAGTAGTTGACCGTTTGATAATCTGAGGTGATGTCGCTGCATATGAGCTCCATCAGAGCTTCGTCCTCATCGGGTCCCAGCAGGATCCCCGGGTCCATCATAAAGCTGTATTCTCTGTAACCGTCAGGTAAAGGCAGCTTGTGAGCTATATTGAACTCCTTGTAATATGTCAGGAGCCCTGCCAGCTGACGCTGGGTGAGATCGATTTTTTTCGCACCCAGTCCGCCGATCAGAGCCTGTTCGATGTAGTCTATCTCGTCGAGATCGTTTCCCGTGACGCTTTTGTACGTTTCGAGTCCGGCTTCCTCACAGTCGATATAGAAGAACTGATGAAGATCCGTCCCCGAAGCAGTATCGTACAGCTTCCAGCGTGCATATATCGCAAGTACGCCCATGAGACGCGTATCGGTAACATATGCCGATACGAAATATTTATCGTGTCTGTTTATAGCGGCGGCAAGACCGCCTTCGATGACAGTAAGCTTAGGTCTGTTCAAATCAAATACCTCGTTAAATCCTGTTCTTTGGAAATTATCAATAAAGTGATACAAAGAGTATACCCTATTTGAAAAAAAATACAAGTATCATTGCAAGGATGATAAAGTTTGGCGATCACCTATTGACAGGGAATTTAATTGATATATAATAAAGAGGACAATTCAAAAACTCCTTATTAAGAGCGGTGGAGGGAATAGGCCCTGAGAAGCCCGGCAACCTCATGTGTAAAAACATAGAAGGTGCTAAATCCTACAGATATTATATTCTGAAAGATGAGGAAAGATAACGGGAAAATCCAGCCTCTTTCTGATCAGGAAAGAGGTTTTTAAGTTTTATTATACGGAGGTAGTAATGAAGAGATTATTTACATCGGAATCGGTAACGGAGGGGCATCCGGATAAGATATGCGATCAGATATCGGATGCTATCGTAGACGCCATATTGGAGCAGGATCCAATGGGAAGAGTTGCGGCTGAAACTACCGTAAACACAGGCTATGCCATGATAATGGGAGAAATAAGCACCGAGTGCTATATCGACATACAGAAGATCGCAAGAGAGGTTATCTGCGATATAGGCTACGACCACACGGAGTACGGCTATGACGGCAATGTATGCGCTATACTGACTGCCATCGACGAGCAGTCGGCTGATATAGCCATGGGCGTCGACAAGGCTCTCGAGTATAAGGAAGGCGAGATCGCCGACGAGGAAAATCTGGCAGAGGAGACAGGCGCAGGAGATCAGGGCATGATGTTCGGCTTTGCATGCAATGAGACGCCGGAGCTCATGCCGATGCCTATTTCACTGGCTCATAAACTTGCCAGAAGACTGACGGAAGTCAGAAAGGACGGTACGCTGCCATATCTCAGACCAGACGGAAAGACTCAGGTTACCGTGGAATACGACGGCGACAAGGTGAAGAGGATCGATACGATAGTGATCTCCACACAGCACGACCCTGATACAGAGCTTTCACAGATAAGAAAGGATCTGATCGAGCACGTGGTAGGTCCTGTTGTGGATAAAAGCCTGCTTGATGACAATACGAAGTATTTCATAAACCCTACGGGAAGATTCGTCATCGGCGGACCACACGGAGATTCGGGGCTGACAGGAAGAAAGATCATCGTAGATACATACGGCGGATATGCGCGTCATGGCGGCGGCGCATTCAGCGGAAAGGACCCTACGAAGGTAGACCGTTCGGCGGCATATGCGGCAAGATATGTTGCAAAAAATCTGGTGGCTGCAGGACTTGCGGACAAATGTGAGATACAGCTGGCTTACGCCATCGGTGTTGCCAGACCTGTTTCGATATTGGTGGATTCCTTCGGAACAGGGAAGCTTTCCGATGAAAAGCTTGCAGAACTGGTAGAACAGCATTTCGATCTGAGACCGGCTGCGATAATAAAGAAGCTCGATCTGAGAAGACCGATATACAGGCAGGTGGCCGCATACGGACACTTCGGAAGAACGGATATAGACGTTCCATGGGAGAAAACGGACAAAGCGGATGAACTCAGGGAGGCTGCAAGAGCATAACCTGAATATAAGAAAAAGGCATAACTTAAATGAAAGGAGATTCGAAAATAATGGGAGTTAAAGTAGCAAAGTTTGGAGGCTCTTCCGTAGCCGACGCTTTGCAGATAGAAAAAATACGAAAGATCATAGAAAGTGATG
>JAETSS010000078.1 GCA_021769545.1 Eubacterium sp. | reverse complement strand
TGTAAAAATCGGCTTATGTATGTAAGCCGATTTTTTAGTATATGGGGATATGTAGAAATGATTTTAGCGTAAGAGAAGTTATGCCGGATCTGCACATAGAGAAAAAAAGTAAAAAACAGATTCGTTATTTTATCGGTAATACTTACGTGTGCGGCAAATATAATTCTCGGTTTTCAGAACAGCCTCATCGTCATCGCGATACTCTGGGGATTCAACGGATATTTCCAGTCTATGGCATGGTCTCCGGGAATGTCGGCGATAATCAAGTGGTGGCCGGGAGACACACGCGGATTTGCGACAGGTCTTGCCCATGCCTTTTCCGGAGCCGGACAGGCTCTCTGCATACTGGCCGTAACGCTGGCCTTTGCATTGATGCCGGATCAGGGCTGGAGAGCTGCATTCTGGATACCGTGTGCATTTCCTCTTATCATGCTGGTGATATATATCTTCGTTGCTAAAACAAGCCCTACGCATATAGGCCTTAAGGAATACGAGGAAGACAATCCTCTGAAAAAAGAGCAGGAAGAAGCAATGCAGAAGATCAAAGAGGCACATGGCCCGCTTTATCCTTATATCCATTTGCTTAAAAACTGGAAATTCATCATTTGGCTGGTAGTGGCATTTATGACGGGACTTGCGAGATACGGGATAGTGACGTGGATACCTCTTTATTTTATCGAAAACTTCAATGTAGATATAAAGTCAGGCCTGATGAGCTCGTTGGTAGTGCCTTTGGGAATGGCGATAGGAACATTGGTGGTTCCGTGGCTTACAGACAGATTCTGTCCTAACAACAGACTGCCGGCTGTGATATTCAGCGGTCTGGTCGCAGCGATAATCGTATGGGTGTTCTTCTGTATCCAGCCGGGTCTGTTAGCCGAAGTGCTGTTGTTCTTCGCAGGATTCTTCGTTTATGCCATAAACGGTCTTTGCTGGGCTTATGCCGGAGACGTTGGCGGCAGAGTATTTGCGGGAACTGCGGCAGGTATGCTGGACTTCTCCGCATATATGGGAGCAGGCTGTCAGGCGGCGGTATTCGGTTTCATCCTGTTGGGAGGAGGCTGGACGACGATATTCATAACCATTTCAGGAGGACTTCTGATACTGGTGGTTCTTGCTCTGATAGCAAGCAGAGGAAAGAACAAGGAAACTATATAAAGCAAGCGGAAAAGGAGGCTTGAAATATGGAACAGAAAATTATAATAGCCGGCGAAGGCTACAGAGAGCTTGATGAATACATAAAGGAAAATAAGGCCGAGACGATATTGTTGGTATGCGATGTGGCGCTTCCGTTTTTGAACATCAATGGTTATTTCGAAGGACTTGAGGACAGACTGGGCGTTAAGGTGATAAAATTCAATGATTTCAAACCAAACCCGCTCTATGAGTCCGTAGTGGAGGGCGTGAAGGTATTCAACGACAACAAGTGCGATCTGATAATGGCGGTAGGAGGCGGCAGTGCCATCGATGTCGCCAAGTGCATAAAGCTGTATTCCAATATGGATCCGTCGGAAAATTATCTGAAACAGGAGATCGTTCCAAACGATGTACCGCTGCTGGCCGTACCTACGACGGCAGGAACGGGAAGCGAAGCTACGAGATATGCGGCGATATATTATAAAGGCGCAAAGCAGTCGGTAACGGATTACAGTGCGATACCGTCCACGGTAGTGGTAGATGCTTCCACCCTCAAGACGCTTCCGGAGTATCAGAAAAAAGCGACGATGATGGATGCGCTATGCCACTGCATAGAGTCATACTGGTCAGTAAATTCAAACGACGAAAGTCATGAATATTCCAGAGAAGGTATAAGGCTTATCCTTAGCAATATGGATGCTTACCTCGAAAACGATGATGCTGCATGTGTCAACATGCTGCATGCCGCAAATCTCGGAGGAAAGGCAATAAATATCACACAGACCACGGCAGGCCATGCAATGTGCTATAAGCTGACAAGTCTTTACGGCATATCTCATGGGCACGCGGCAGCTTTATGCGTGTCGAGGCTTTGGCCGTATATGATAGCTCATACGGAAAAGTGCATCGATCCGAGAGGGGAGGAATATCTCAAAGGGATCTTCGATAACATTGCAGAGGCAATGGGCTGCGGCAGTGTGCCCGAAGCCATAGAATGTCTGCAGGGCATACTTGCAAAGCTTGAGCTTAAAGGACCGCAGGTAAAGGATGAAAGCGAATTCGATATCCTGAAGACCTCGGTAAATCCTGTGCGATTGAAGAATCATCCTGTACAGCTGGATGAGGAGACCATCGATATGTTATATCATGAGATACTGAACTGAGTCATACAAAGTCATACGGACGATGATCGCTTCACGAAGGCAGCGGCTGCATATCAGCCGCTGTTTTTGTATGCCGCGAAGATCTGCCGGCTATTATTAATAAATTCTTAAACTCTACGGTTATTTAATTTTAAAAGATTTCATGGCATAATAATAGCGGAGGTAGACAGAAGATGTACAACATACTTATATGCGACGATGAAAAGGACATCGTCTCCGCATTGAAAATATATCTTGCAGGGGGCGAGTATAATCTGTTTGAAGCTTATGACGGGATAGAGGCCCTGAATATCATAGACAAGAACGACATCCACCTTGTATTGCTGGATATCATGATGCCCGGCATGGACGGAATCCAGGTATTGAGCCGCATGAGGGAGGATAAGAACATACCTGTTATCTTCCTTACAGCCAAGAGCGAGGACACGGACAAGATACTGGGACTCAACATAGGAGCAGACGATTATATCACCAAGCCCTTCAATCCGGTAGAGCTTATTGCGCGCGTAAAGTCGCAGCTTAGGAGATATATGGAGCTGGGATCGGCTCCCGTCAGAAAGGAGCTGCTGAAAATCAGCGATATCGAACTTGATGATATAGCCAAGGAGGTGACCTTTATGGGTGAAAAGGTGAATCTTACGCCGAAGGAATACGGAATACTGAAATTCCTGATGGAAAACCCGGGGCATGTATTTTCTCCCAAGGAAATATATTCCGCGGTATGGAAGGGTGATGCCTTCGGCGCCGAAGGCACGGTAGCCGTACATATAAGGCATCTGAGAGAAAAAGTCGAGATAAACCCGGAGCAGCCGCGTCATTTGAAGGTGGTCTGGGGACAGGGATATAAGATAGAGTGAGGAGTATTGTGATGGAAAAATTAAAGAAAAAGTCTTCGGCCAGGCTTTCCGCTTACATACTTATGATATTATGCGCAGTGGTAATGGTGTTTTCTTCGATGATAATATGTGTGAATATTGCAGGCGAATGGTACTCGGTAGGGCCTAAAGCGGTAAAGAACGATATATACAATCGTACGGCTAATGAGGCCGAGGAGCAGATATTTGAATCTTTGTATGATAGTTTCTATTATGAAAGCGATGAGCTTTACAGTTCCGAGGTAATAGAAGAAGGCACGGGATCGGAAGATGACGCAGATACGGAGACGGAAAATCAAAAGAAGGAAGACACCAAATATGCTATCTGGCTCAGGCAGTATTCCGGTGAGATCCTTGTCGGAGAGTCCTCGGCAGACGGCTTCGGCTACAGTATCTACCAATACGATTATTCGGAGGATGGAGAAAAGAGTGTAAACATAGATACCGAGCCTGTAAGACAGATAAACGCCGGGCTTGCGGAAAGGGAAGATGTATTTGTTAGCGGGACCGATTATGACTATTTCCATATAGACATATATCTTGGGGATCTCAGCAGCCAGCAGCTGCCTGATCATGTGGTACCGGTATATAAGTACCTGAGCTTTGCATACAGCTGCAGATATGTGGCGATATTGACTGCCGTAATGAGCCTTATTGCAGGTCTGTTCTTCATGCTGTTTCTGATGAAGTCGGTAGGGGAAAACTATCGCGGGAACGATGACAGACGAACCTTTGCGTTAAAGGCAGTACCGCTGGACCTTGCAGCGGTTGTACTGGCTGCGGCATGTATCGGGATCATATGTGAAGGAATTTACGGGATATCGGATCTGATAAGCAATAATATGGATCTTATGATAGCGGCGGTCATAGCGCTGGCGATAGCGGCAACCGTGATTGTCACAGGTTTCGTTTTGCTGATGACTGCGCGTGTGAAGCTGGGGAAATGGTGGCACAGCACCGTGATATATCAGTGCATAAGGCTGCTGAAATGGCTTTATGGGAAGATAGAGGAGATGTTTGTGATGATACCGATAGTATGGAGGACATCTTTGATACTGGCAGGCTGTCTCATACTGAACATACTGCTGACGATAGTCATAAGCGAATCCATGTGGTTCGGAAACTCCGCATTCGGGATATTGCTGTGGATAGCATCGGCGGCAGTGGTCTCATATGCGACTATCCGATTCGCGGTAGGGCTGAAAAAGCTCAAAGAGGGAGGCAGGCATCTTGCTGACGGCGATCTGGAATACAATATAGATCCGAGAGGCCTGTGGTTCGACCTCAAGGAGCATGCGGAAAATCTCAACAGCATAGGCAAGGGTATGGAGAATGCGGTAGCCGTCAAGATGCAGAGCGAGAGATTCAAGAACGAGCTGATAACCAACGTGTCCCACGATCTTAAGACCCCGCTGACATCCATAATAAACTACGTGGATCTTTTGAAAAAGGAAGAGCCCGAAAACGAAAAGATCAGTGAGTATATAGACGTGCTGGACAGACAGTCCCAGAGACTTAAGCGGCTCACAGAGGATGTGGTAGAGGCGTCCAAGGTGGCCACGGGAAACGTCAAAATGGATATGGTACCGTGTCAGGTGGGGACCCTTATGGCGCAGCTCATGGGTGAATACAGCGAAAAGGCCGAAGAAAACGATCTGATATTCGTTATGGATATACCTAAGGACGATGTGAGCATCATGGCAGACAGGAGAAGCATGTGGAGAGTGCTGAACAATCTGCTGAGCAACATTTGCAAGTATTCCCTTCCGGGGACCAGAGTGTATCAGACCATTGACAGAAGAGACGGAAACGTCATAATAACGTATAAAAACATTTCAAAATATGAACTGAATATTTCCGGAAAGGAGCTTACGGAGCGATTTATGCGAGGGGATAAGTCGAGACATACGGAGGGCAGCGGACTGGGACTTTCCATTGCACAGAACCTGGTGGAGCTGCAGGAAGGCAGCTTCGATATAATAATAGACGGCGACCTGTTCAAGGTAAAGATGGAATTCAAAGAGCTTAAGTAACGAAGGCGGTAAATACGGGATACAGAAAAAGAGAGAAGAAAATGCGTTCTTCTCTCTTTTCGTTAGATATCGACCTCAGCTTTCCATCTGCTTTGCCAGAAAGCCTGCACCGAGCTCTGCGGTTTTTATCTCGATCTCGCTCAGTTCCTTTCCATCGGGCGGCAGCACCGTTACGGAACCTATAGGATCTCCGTGAGACAGGATAGGTATAACTACGCGGTTGCTATTTTTGTATTTGCTTTTCTGCTGTATTATATTATCCAGATCATCGTCGATGGCCTTGTTGATGAAATCTTTCTGTTTCAGTCCGGAAACTGCCACGAAACGGTCGGTATCTGATACCAAAACAGTAAGACCTAGTACGGAAGATGCCGATTCAGCGAAACCCTCGGCGATCTGTCCCAGCTCACTTATGGGAGAATACTTTTTCAATATGACTTCCCCTGTGGTGCCGGTGTAGATCTCCAGCGGATCACCTTCACGTATCCTGAGGATCTTCCTTATTTCCTTGGGAACTACAACTCTTCCCAGATCATCTATTCTCCTTACTATTCCGGTTGCTTTCATTTAACTTCCTCCAATGTAATTTCTTTAACAATATTGTTTGTAAAAGATGGTTAATTATACGCATGAAAGTCTTTGACTTTTTAAGCTTCATGCAGTAACATTTTAATAGCTATGTGTTTTTTCAAAAAGGAGAGGTTATGAGTAGGTTAAGGGGACTTTGGAAAGTAATATTCGGCAGGACCACCATATTGGTGCTGCTGATGTTCATACAGGCCGTGATACTATTCGGAGGATTTGTCATTCTCGACAGGCAGGTATGGATAATAAACTATATCGTGGGATTTCTTGCGATAATAATATTGATGTACATCATGAACGTACGGCAGAATTCAAGCTTTAAGCTGATGTGGATAATTTTCATACTTGTGGCGCCTGTGGTAGGAGTGACATTTTATATCTACACGAGGTTTCAGCCGGGGACGCGTTTTATATCAAGGAGAGTCAAAGAACTCATTGAAGAAGAACGACCTTTCCTTGAAACGGAGCCGGAGGTCAAGAGCAGGATATACCAGGGGTCAAAAGCTGAATCGGGTCTGTTTAGATACATTCAGGAAAAGGGCAATTACCCCGTTTATGAAAATGCCTGTGTGAAATATTTCCCGCTGGGAGAAGATAAGTTCAAGGAGCTGGTTTATCAGCTGGAGCGTGCGCGTGATTTTATATTTCTGGAATATTTTATCGTGGAGCGGGGCCATATGTGGAACACCGTTC
>JAETSS010000077.1 GCA_021769545.1 Eubacterium sp. | reverse complement strand
GAGGCACCGGAATTCTCCGCCATGAGCTCCTCCGCGGCCCTGCCGCCCTTTTCCAGCTCATACAGCCTTTCCTCTGCCCTCGTAAGGAGCTCCTTAGGCGCACCTGCCAGCTTTGCCACATGTATGCCGTAGCTCCTGCTGGCGCTTCCCTTGACGATCCGGTGTAGGAAGACCACGTTGCCGTTTTCCTCGGCAACATCTACATTGAGATTGCTTACTCCGGTCAGCGTATCTTCAAGCTGCGTCATCTCATGGTAATGAGTTGCAAAAAGCGTTCGTATCATCCTGCCCGGTCTGCACAGGTATTCCGCTGCCGCCCACGCTATGGAAAGTCCGTCGTACGTGCTGGTACCGCGTCCTATCTCGTCCAGTATCACGAGGCTTCGGTCCGTCGCCGTATTGAGTATATACGAAAGCTCGCTCATTTCCACGAAGAACGTGCTCTGTCCCTGAGCAAGATTATCGGAGGCGCCTATCCTTGTGAATATCCTGTCGCATACGCCTATCCTTGCCTTTTCGCACGGAACGAAGCAGCCTGCCTGCGCCATCAGGACGATCAGCGCAGTCTGACGCATATACGTCGATTTACCCGACATGTTGGGTCCGGTTATAAGCAGAAGACTCTGTTCACGCTTGTCTATATACGTATCATTGCTTACGAAAATACCGTCCTTTATGGTCTGCTCGATGACGGGATGTCTGCCCTTCTGTATGGATATCACATCGCTTTCATCGACGATGGGCTTGGTATAATCGTTTTTCTCGCTGACCTCTGCGAAGGAAGTCAGCACGTCCAGCTCCGCTATGGCCTTGGACGTTTCCTGTATCTCCTTTGTAAAGGACTGCAGTCTCTGTCTTATATCCACGAAAAGCTCGTATTCCATCTGGTTTATCTTCGTTTCCGCATTGAGGACGAGACGTTCCGTCTCCTTAAGCTCCGGAGTTATGAAACGCTCGCAGTTGACCAGCGTCTGTTTTCTTATGTAATTATCGGGTATCAGGTCATAATACGATTTCGTAACCTCGAGATAATAACCGAATACCTTGTTGAATCCTACTTTTAAATTCTTTATTCCCGTGCGTTCACGCTCGGTTCCTTCAAGTCCCGCTATCCACGCCTGCGCGTCCTTGATGGAATTTTTCAGCTCATCAAGCTCCGGGGAATATCCCGGCTTTATGAGTCCGCCTTCTTTGATCACTATAGGAGACTCCTCCATTATGGATGAATCTATCAGATCATAGACCTCCTGCAGCGTAACCATCCTGCCGTCAAGCTGCGTCAGCAGACCGGAAGAGAAGGACGAAAGCTCCTCCTTGATGTACGGCAGCACCCTGCAGGAATTCCTCAAGGCTATGAGATCCCTGCCGTTGGCTGTACCACACGCTATACGTCCCGTGAGACGTTCAAAATCGTATACAGCCTTGAGATGCTCCTTGATATTGTTTCTCATGAGTATATTGTCCAGAAGCTCCTCGACGGCGTCCAGTCTTTCACATATCCCCGAAACATCGTTGAGCGGCTCCTTGATCCACTGCTTGAGCTTTCTTGAGCCCATGGCGGTATGTGTCTTATCCAGGACACCCAAAAGAGAGCCCCTGAGTTTCTTTTCGAACAGGGTCTCTGTCAGCTCGAGATTTTTGATGGTAGCCTTGTCCAGCGCCATTCGCTGTCCGATGGAATACGTGTTGAGATCGGCTATGTGTCCCAGTGCATTTTTCTGGGTCTCGTGAAGATATATCAAAAGCGCCCCCAGCGCAAACTCGGCTGCGGAGTTTTCCTCCACGCCGATGCCCAGCAGAGCCGATACGCTGAATTGTCTCTTGATGGCGCTTCTGACGGCATCAGGTCTGTAATACGATTCATCCAGCGTATTGAAATATACATCGAGAACAGGCTTGATGCTCTCAGCATCAGCAGCCTCATACGCAAATTCATCCAGAACTATTTCCCTGGCATTGATCTTCACCAGCTCGTTTATCAGATTCTCCGTGCTGCCCGGCCCGCTTATGGACGTGAGACAGATCTCACCGGTGGAAATATCGCAGTAAGCCAGACCTATGGAAGCATCGTCCATGAATACCGATGCGATATAGCTGTTTTCGTTTTCCTTGAGCATAGCGCTGCTGAGAACGGTACCGGGAGTAACGATCCTGATGACCTCGCGCTTAACTATGCCCTTGGCCGCGGCAGGATCTTCCGTCTGCTCACAGATGGCGACTTTATATCCTCTCTCCACCAGCCGCGATATATAAGTATCGGCAGAATGGAATGGAACACCGCACATAGGTGCCCTTTCCTCCATACCGCAGTTTTTTCCCGTAAGGGTAAGCTCCAGTTCCCGGGAAGCAAGCTTGGCGTCTTCAAAAAACATCTCGTAGAAATCACCCAGCCTGAAAAACAGGATGCAATCCTTATGCTCTTCCTTTATCTCCATATATTGCCGCATCATCGGTGAAAGCTTAGGTGCCGCCATTTAATACCTCCCAAATAACCGTAAATCCTGCTTTATAATTTGAATCATCTGTTTTTGTAGCTTTCCAGCCCCAGTCTTATAAGCTCTGCGCCTCTTCGCATGTCCCGGCTGTTGAGCACATATGCTATACGTATCTCGTCTTTTCCCAGTCCCGGCGTACCATAGAAGCCCTCCGCAGGAGAGAACATGACGGTCTCGCCGTTATCGTCGAATTCAGTCAGAAGATACATAAGAAAATCCTCCACGTCATCTACAGGCAGCTTTGCCATGATGTAAAAGGAGCCGCCCGGCTTCTGACACACGATGCCCGGAATCTTGCTGAGTTCTTCGTATACGGCGTCCCTTCTGGATTCGTATTCTTCTTTCATCTCGCTGTAGTATGAGCTGTCCAGCCTGTACAGCGCCGCAGCTCCTATCTGATCCAGCGTAGGACAGCACAGCCTTCCCTGGGCTATCTTCATGACGATATCCATAATAACCTCATTCTTGCTGGCCAGTACGCCGACTCTTGCTCCGCATGCTGAAAATCTCTTTGAGACCGAGTCTATGATTATGACTCTGTCACGTATTTCCGGGAATAGTCCGAAGGATGCTATCTTTCTGTCATCGTAGGCGAATTCTCTGTACACCTCGTCTGCGATTATCCAGAGATCGTGCTCTATGGCGATCTGTCCGATAAGTCTTATATCATCCTCGCTGAGTATACGTCCCGTAGGATTGCCAGGGTTGGTGCAGCAGATGGCTCTCGTTTTATCTGTTATAGCCGCTTCTATCAGCTCACGCTTGGCATAGTCGTATCCGTCCTCTGCCACGGTGGTGATAGGTACGATATTCCCGCCTGCAGCCGTGATGAATGTATGATAATTGGCATAAAAAGGCTCGGCAATGAGCACTTCGTCATCGGGATCCAGGATCGACGTGAAAACCATGCTGAGGGCCTCGGAGCCTCCGTTGGTTATCATGATATCGTCTCTGCCGAAATCCATACCGTATGATTTGAAATAGTCCGATACGGCATCCTGCAGTGCCGCTTCTCCGCCCGATTCCGAATAGGCGATGACCTTGTCATCGAAATTCCTTATGGCGTCGAGAAAGCACCGGGGAGTCTCTATATCCGGCTGTCCTATATTCAAACGGTATATTTTCTTTCCCTGCTTCTCTGCTTCAAGGGCATAGCCGTTGAAGCGTCGTATGGGTGAATGTTCCAGTTTTAACATCTTTGTTGCTATATGCATATACTATATCTCTCCTTTTAATCGATCTACACCAGCTGTCGGTGCGATGCCTCTACGATCCCGTCTATATCGGGCTCCGTATCGGTCTTTGTTTTCTTCATGTAAAGAAGATACTCTATGTTCCCCTTGGTCCCCGTTACGGGAGAAAAGGTAAGCCCGTGGCTGTAAAGTCCGTTGGCCCTGCCGTATTCCATCACGTTTCTTATGACTTCTCTGTGTACGGCGGCATCTCTTACGATGCCCTTCTTTCCCACCTGGCTTCTTCCCGCCTCAAACTGAGGCTTTACGAGGCATACCAGACTGCCTTCCTCCGACAGCAGCTTTTCCGCCACCGGAAATACGAGCCTCAGTGATATGAATGAAACGTCGATGCTTATAAAATCGACGTCCTTATCCACAGTATCCGTATCAAGATACCTGACGTTTATCTTTTCCATGTTTACGACACGCGGATCGTTCCTCAGCTTCCAGTCCAGCTGACCGTATCCCACGTCTATTGCGAATACCTTCCTTGCCCCCTTCTGCAGCATGCAGTCGGTAAAGCCTCCCGTGGATGCTCCTATATCCACAGCAACGGCGTCCTGGAGTGAAAAACCGAAGGTCTCCAGTGCCTTTTCCAGCTTGAGTCCTCCCCTGCTCACATATGGGCAGAGTGCTTCCTTCACCGTTATCTCGGCTGTCTCGTCCACCTGCGTCCCCGGTTTGTCTACGCGCTGTCCGTCCACATATATCAATCCTGCCATGACTGACGCCTTGGCCTGTTCTCTGGAAGGGAAAAGCCCCTTCGCCGTTAATATAACATCGAGTCTCTCCTTCAAGTTTCCGTATTATCCTTTCCGCTATGGCCTGTCCGTCCATGCCGTACTTGCTGTAAAGCTCGTCGCATGTCCCGTGTTCTATGAACCTTGCGGGCCATCCTATAGTGATGATGTCAGTGCCGCTGCCTGCCAGTACGCCGCTTATATCCTCTCCTGCTCCGCCTGAGATCACATTGTCTTCGAGGGTCACTATGAGAGAATGCTTCTTTGCCGATTTCCTAAGCATATCCGTATCGAGAGGTCTCAGGAAGGCCATGTTTACAACGCCTGCCCGTATCCCCTTCTTTTCAAGTATCTCTGAAGCCTCCAGCGCCTTCTGCACCATGGCTCCCACAGCCCAGATCTCAACGTCGTCGCCTTCTTTCAGCTGCTGTGCTCTTCCGTACTCCGGCGGCGTGTCGAAGCCCAGCTGAGGCGCAGTGCCTCTCGGGTATCTTATGGCGCACGGACCGCTGCAGGCCGCTGCGATCTGGAGCATAGCTTCAAGCTCCGCTCCGTCCTTAGGCGCCATGACTGTCATATTTGGTATGTGCTTGAGATAGCTGAGGTCGAATATGCCGTGATGTGTCTCTCCGTCGGCTCCAACTATGCCGGCTCTGTCTATACACAGCACTACCGGCAGGTTCTGGAGACATATATCCTCCACGATCTGATCATATGCCCTCTGCAGGAAGGTGGAGTATATGGCTACGAAAGGCTTCATACCGGCCTTTGCAAGACCTGCCGCAAAGGTCACCGCATGACCCTCCGCGATGCCTACGTCAAAGGCTCTGTCGGGAAAACGCTCGTGGAACTCCGCAAGACCCGTTCCCTCCATCATAGCAGCACTTACTGCGACTATCTTGTCATCTTTTTGAGCCATCTCTGTCAGTTTATTGCCAAACACCTTTGAATATGACGGTTTATCTGATTTTTTCAGCACCTCGCCCGTATCCATATCGAAGGGGCCTATGCCGTGAAAAACGTTGGGCTTTTCTTCGGCCTTGCTGTAGCCCTTGCCTTTTTTCGTAATGACATGTATCAAAACAGGTCCTTCCGCTTCCTTGGCCAGCTCAAAGGTCTCGCACATTTCTCTGATATCGTGTCCGTCTATGGGGCCAAAGTATTTGAGTCCCAGCGCTTCGAACAGCACGCCGTCTATCATGGCATATTTTATGGAATCCCTGGCATGCTGCATTCCAGCTACCACGCCTTCGCCTATGACAGGGACCTTTGAAACGTTTTTCTTTATCTGCGCCTTCATGGATATGTATTTCCTGGAGCTGCGCAGCTTGCTGAGATGCTTTGACAAGCCTCCCGTATTGTGTGAGATGGACATGCCGTTATCGTTGAGCACGACGATCAGCTTCGAATCCAGAGTCCCGATATTGTTGAGGGCCTCAAAGGCAAGTCCGCCCGTCATGGCGCCGTCGCCTATGATGGGGACCACATTGTAATCTTCGCCCGCCAGATCTCTGGCTGCCGCCATTCCCAGCGCCAGGGAAATGGATGAACTGCTGTGACCCGTGTCGAATACATCGTATGGGCTTTCCGCCGATTTGGGAAAGCCGCTCATTCCTCCCATCTGCCGCATGGTGGGGAATCTTCCGGCACGTCCAGTCAGTATCTTATGGACATAGGTCTGATGTCCAACGTCCCAGATAAGCTTGTCCTTGGGAGCATCGAATGTCCTGTGCAATGCTATGGAAAGCTCCACGGCTCCAAGATTTGAAGAAAGGTGTCCTCCCGTAGCAGAGACCTCGCTAACGAGGAAATCTCTGATCTCATATGTCAAAAGCTCTAATTCGTCGTATCCCATATCCTTCAGATCATCGGGAAAATCAAACTTATCAAGATATTCATTCATTCTTATCTACCTCTTACTGCCAAAGCCTTCGCCAGCTTGGTAAATACCTCGGCGTTATCTTCATATCTTTGGCTTCTTATGCTGCTTCCTCTTATAGGCGCGTGTTCAAAAGAAGACATCGTATTTGACGTGGAGTTGCCCCGTTTCGAACTTCGTCCCGGCTACCAGTTGCTTGA
>JAETSS010000076.1 GCA_021769545.1 Eubacterium sp. | reverse complement strand
GGAGGACGTCGTAGAGGAGTACAGGAGCGACGATAATGTAGTGCTGGATATCGAGGTCAGGGAAGAAACGTCGGCGGAGAAGATGGATATAAAAAACGGCGATGAACCGCCGGATATACTGTCGGAAAAGGAAGCCAAGGAGCTTCTGATAGACGGCAACGACGGAGAAAGCTATCTTACCGTCGTCACCACGGAGGAGGAGACGGAGCAGGAGTCCATCGGATTCAGTCAGGAATACAAGCCCGAGCCCGATCTGTACGTAGGTGAAAAAAAGGTAGAGGTAGAGGGTCATGAAGGAACCAGGGAAATAACGAAAAAGGTAGTAAAGGAAAACGGCAGGCCTGTAGAAGAAGAGATCGTGGAAGAGGATGTCCTTGAAGAGCCTCAGGAGGAGATCGTGCTGACAGGCACGAAAAAATATGACGGCTATGGCGGCAGCAGCGATAATTACGGTGACAGCGGAGTTTCGTATGACCTGGATGCGACGTACGAGACGCTGCTGACTCCCGTGGGATCAGTTTATGTTTCATCCGGATTCGGACAGCGCTGGGGGCGTCTTCACAGAGGCGTCGATCTGGCGCTGGCCCAGGGAAGTGAGATACATGCGGCGGACGGCGGACGGGTGTATTTTGCCGGATATTGCGGCGGCTACGGCAATCTCGTGAAGATAGATCACGGCAACGGCATGCAGACTTACTATGCTCACTGCAGCAGTCTCCTCGTATCGGAGGGGCAGCAGGTAGGCAGGGGAGAAACCATAGCGCTGGTGGGCTCTACCGGGAATTCCACGGGGCCTCACCTGCATTTTGAGGTGATAATAAACGGAAGCTGCGTCGATCCTGTGGATTTTCTCGATTTTTAAGAACCTTCATTGAATCTGATGAATAGATATGATATTATAAAGAGCAGGTATAGCTACCTGCTTTTTCTTGTTACTAAGTCTTTCGCCGGAACAAAAAACGGCGGGAAGGCTTTACAGGAAGTTAGATCATTCAGAAACAGAAGGAACATACTATAATGGCTTTTTTCAAAGAGGTTAGGGAAGATATCAATGCTGTGCTGGAACGTGACCCGGCGGCGAGATCAACACTGGAGGTCCTGCTGTGCTATCCGGGCATATGGTCGCTCATATGTCACAAACCGGCCCACTGGTTCTATAAACATAATGTAAAGATGCTGGCGAGGATCATATCCCAGCTTTCAAGATGGTTCACCGGTATAGAAATACACCCGGGGGCCACCATCGGCAGGAGGTGTTTCATAGACCACGGCATGGCTGTAATAATAGGAGAAACCACCGAGATCGGCGATGACGTTACCATATATCAGGGCGTTACCCTGGGCGGTACGGGTAAGGACGTAGGCAAGCGACATCCCACCATCGGCAACCGCGTCGTGATAAGCAGCGGGGCCAAGGTCCTGGGACCTTTCAAGGTGGGAGACGATGTAAAGATCGGAGCAGGCTCCGTCGTGCTTAAGGAGGTGCCTGACGGGTGTACTGTAGTGGGTATACCGGGAACCATAGTCAGAAGGCACGGCAAGCCCACCAAGGAGCTGGATCAGGTGGATATGCCGGATCCGGTGGCTGTAGAGCTGGAATGTCTCAGAAGACGTATCGTGGAGCTGGAAGAGATGTTCATGGAAAAGTTCGGCGAAGAACCTCATGTGAGATGCGATCATGACTGTCAGTACGCCAATATAGTCAAAGAGATGCAGGACGGTACATTCGTTCAGATATATGAAGAAGAGGATATTAACGAAACGGAGGAAAACAATGAAAGTTTATAATACACTTACGAGAAAAAAGGAAGAGCTTAAGACCATAGAAGAAGGCAAGGTAAGGATCTATGTATGCGGACCTACCGTGTACAACTTTTTCCATATAGGAAACGCAAGACCTTTCGTTGTATTCGATACTCTGAGAAAATATCTCGAGTACAGAGGTTACAAGGTAAAGTTCGTCCAGAACTTCACTGATGTGGACGATAAGATCATCAACCGAGCCAGAGAGGAAGGTCTGACAGCGCCTCAGGTAAGCGAGAAATATATAGAAGAATACTACAAGGACGCGGCGGCCCTCAACGTAAGGAAGGCCGACGTGCATCCTAAGGTTTCCGAACATATACCGGAGATCATAGATTTCGTCAAGACGCTGGTAGACAAGGGATATGCCTATGAGGTAAACGGAGACGTGTACTTTTCCACGAGGAAATTCGAGGGCTACGGAAAGCTTTCCAAGCAGAATATAGAAGACCTTGAAGCGGGAGCCAGAATAGCCGTAGGCGATATCAAGCAGGATCCTCTGGACTTTGCATTATGGAAAGCCCGCAAGACCGAAGACGAGATCGCGTGGGAAAGCCCTTGGGGCATGGGAAGACCGGGATGGCATATAGAATGCTCGGCCATGTCCAAGAAGCATCTGGGCGATACCATAGACATCCACGCAGGCGGACAGGATCTGCAGTTCCCGCATCACGAAAACGAGATCGCGCAGTCGGAATGCTGCAACGGAGTACCGTTTGCAAATTACTGGATGCATAACGGATACATCACCATCGACAACGAGAAGATGTCAAAGTCAAAGGGCAACTTCTTCACCGTAAGGGATATCCTCAAGGAGTATGACGGCGAGGTAATGAGATTCTTCCTGCTGTCAGGTCATTACAGGAATCCGATCAACTTCAGCGATACGCTGATGGAGCAGGCGAAGGCAGGTCTTGGCAGAATGGAAAACGCCAAGGAAAACCTGAAACACCTTATCGCCAACGGCTCGGGCGAAATGACCGATGCGGAGAAGGAAGCGCTGGCAGGATACGATAAATACAGACAGGAATTCATCGACGCCATGGACGACGACCTCAATACGGCCGACGCCATTTCCGCTATATTCGAACTGATAACGGCTATCAACACGGCTGTCAAGGACGGCGCAAGCAGGGAATTCGCAGAGAAGAGCCTCGAGGTGCTGATGGAGCTGGCAACCGTAGTGGGACTTCTCCAGAAGGAAGAGGACAATGCCGTGGATGATGATATACAGGCGCTGGTAGACGAGAGACAGGAAGCCAGAAAGGCAAAGAACTTTGCAAGAGCCGATGAGATAAGAGATATGCTCAAGGAAAGAGGCATAACCCTCAAGGATACGCCGCAGGGAGTACAGATAATCAGAGAATAACCATGAAGATAGAGAAGCTGAACGAGGTCAATACGACGGCTCTGGCATATATGGGAGACGCCGTATATGAACAGGCCGTTAGAGAATATATCATCGGTAAAGGCTCTTATCATGTAAACAATATGCACAGACTGGCTACCGATTTCGTAAAGGCTTCGGCGCAGGCCGGGATAATAAAGCGGATGTTTGACGAGCTCACGGAAAGCGAGCAGCGTCTTGTGAAGCGGGCCAGAAACAGGAGATTCAATACCAAGGCCAAGAATGCCGATCCGGTGACATATAAATGGGCCACGGCATTCGAGGCGCTGGTGGGATATCTGTATCTGGCGGAGGACAACGAAAGACTGCAGTGGGTATTGGAGAGAGCCATCGAGATAGTAGGTAAATGATATGTCCGGTAAGAAGAAAAAGAAAAAAGTAAGAAACAAGACCAAGGATATGTTGGCGGATTACTACAGGACCAACAAGGCTTACGATGAGGAAAACAGACGGAGACAGCAGGAAGAGGGAGTAAGCAGCAAGGGCCTGAAAAACCTCAACACTACCGAAAAGACGTGTATCGTGGTCATCGTGCTGGGACTCATCGGTATAGTGATAAAGTATTTTATTTTGTAGTGCGTGTAGTGCGGCGGTATCAGGAAAGAGAAGGTAAGGATATGAGCAAAGCGGACAAACTATTTGTAAACATGTGTCAGGATATTCTTGACAACGGCTTTTCCAGCGAAGGTCAGGTCGTCAGAGCGAGATGGGAGGACGGGGCTCCGGCACATACCATAAAGCAGTTCGGGATCGTCAACAGATACGATCTGCAGGAGGAATTCCCGGCGCTGACGCTGCGGCCGACGGCGATAAAATCGGCGGTAGACGAAATGCTATGGATATGGCAGAAGAAATCCAACAACATCAGGGACCTGAGCAGCCGCATATGGGACGAATGGGCAGATGAAAACGGCTCCATCGGCAAGGCATACGGATATCAGCTGGGGGTGAAGTACAGATTCCCTCACGGTGAGATGGACCAGGTGGACAATGTCCTCTGGCAGCTCAAGAACACTCCGTATTCCAGACGAATAATGACTAACATATATAATTTCGGAGACCTGATGGAAATGGGACTCGAGCCCTGTGCATACAGCATGACCTTCAATGTTACGGGAGACAGGCTGAATGCTATTTTGAACCAGAGATCTCAGGATATACTGACTGCCAACAACTGGAACGTAGTACAGTATTCGGTGCTGGTGTATATGATGGCACAGGTATCCGGTCTCAAGCCGGGAGAGCTGGTGCATGTCATATCGGACGCTCACATATACGACAGACATGTGGATATAATAAGAGAGCTGATAACGAGACCGCAGTATCCGGCCCCTAAATTCAGCCTGAATCCGGATATAAAGGATTTCTACGATTTCACGGTGGACGATATCAAAATAGAGGATTATCAGAAGAATCCGCAGGTGAAAAATATACCGGTAGCTATATGATGCAGGCCGGAAGCAAGGAGCACGTAAAAGGGATGAACACGATAGTAGTAGTAGACAGAAACTGGGCCATAGGAAAAGACGGCAATCTGCTGGTACATCTGCCGGGGGATCTGAAATATTACAAACAGAAGACCATCGGCAATGTCATAGTGGTAGGCAGAAAGACGTTGGAATCCTTTCCGGGAGGAAAACCTCTGCCGGGAAGGACCAATATCGTTATCACGAGAAACGAAGATTACGATAAAGAGGGCTGTGTGGTCTGCCATTCAAAGGAGCAGGTCATGGAAAAGCTGCAGGAATACGATACGGAAAAGGTTTTCGTAGCGGGAGGCGCAGAGGTTTACAGGCAGTTTATGGATGTATGCGACAGTTTCTATGTCACTAAAATAGATGATGAATTCGAAGCTGACAGATACTTCCCCGATCTTGATGCCCTGGGGTATGAAGTGGTATGGGAAAGCCCTGTGCAGGAAGAGAAAGGTATTTCTTATAGATTTTTAAAATACAGCAAAGCGGTATAACAGCTTTGCAGAGGTGATATGTCAGAGATAATAATCGGTAGAAACGCCGTTTTAGAGGCGCTGAAAAACAACAGAGAAATAGAGAAAATAACGCTGGCAAAGGGAGCCGAGGGCTCCGTCAAGCAGATAGCAGCCAAGGCAAAGGACAAACACATCCCCCTTTATTACAGCGACAAAAGCAGGATGGACAAGGCAGCCTCCGGCGGGGCGCATCAGGGCGTAATCGCCGTAGTATCCGACTACAGGTACTGTACGGTGGATGATATATTGAAGCGGGCGGAATCCAGAGGTGAAGATCCCTTCATAATGATACTGGACGGGCTCGAGGACCCTCATAATCTGGGAGCTATAATGCGCAGCGCCGAATGTGCGGGCGTCCATGGGATAATAATACCGAAGCGTCGCTCCGTATCGGTGACGGAGACCGTGGCCAAGACCTCGGCAGGCGCGGTGGAATACATGCTCTGTGCCAGAGTGACCAACATCGCAGGCGAGATCGAGAAGCTGAAAAAGCGTGGTATCTGGATAGGGGCATGTGATATGGGAGAAAGCCTGTATTATTCTCAGGACCTTACGGGACCTATCGCTCTCGTGATAGGCAACGAGGGATCGGGAATAAGCAGACTCGTTAAGGAAAAGTGCGATTTTACGGTATCGATACCGATGAAAGGCAGCATCAGTTCTCTGAATGCTTCCAATGCGGCGTCCATATTGATGTATGAAGTCGTACGTCAGAGGATATGAGTATGGTAAACGCTGCCGGGGATTATTACGGGCTTTCCGACGACAGATTGCTGTCCATGGCACATAACGGCGATCTGGATGCGGAAGAGGCCCTCATGAGAAAATACAAGGAAACAGTCAGGCTCAAGGCCAAGATGTACTATATGGCGGGGGCGGATGAAGACGATATCGTTCAGGAAGGAATGATAGGACTGCTTAAAGCCATAAGACAGTACGACGAAGCCAAGGAAGCCGCATTCGGGACATTTGCAAGCATTTGCATAACGAGGCAGATCATAAGCGCCATACGGGCGGCGGGTAGAGAGAAGCACAAAGCTCTCAACACATCGGTATCCCTCAGCAATCCTTTGAAGCGGGAGAACGAGGAGCTTACCATAGCCGATACGTTGTCCACCGGCGAGGTGGAAAACCCGGAAGAACTTCTGATCATAAAGGATATAACGTACTATATCCTGCATAACGGTGACAATGTTTTCAGCGATTTTGAGATGCAGGTATTGAGCGAATTGCTCAAAGGTCATGATTATGAGAGGATAGCAAAAAAGCTGGGGAAAAACGTGAAATCCATAGATAACGCCATGCAGAGGGCCAAGAAAAAAATCGTGAATTATCTGTGGCAGTGATATCGTGTTTATTCATTGAAAATTCAGCTTAAACAGCGTCAATATCTG
>JAETSS010000075.1 GCA_021769545.1 Eubacterium sp. | reverse complement strand
GGCAATGGGTCTGGCAAAAAGGACTAACGAGGTCACAAACTACATGTTCGTGACCCCGCTGTTATCCACTGTAATGGGCTTTCTCATGCTTCACGAGATCCCGGATATGGGCACCTTCATAGGCGGCACCGTGATCATCGTAAGCGTCATAATATTCAATGCCAAGGGCTGAGATCCAAATTCTCTAATATTCCCACTCCGTAACATCCGTATGCAGCAGCTCATGGGCTCTGTGGGAAAGCGGAGCTTTGAGGAATTCGTCGTAGGTCATCTGGACTGCCTTGTTCTCATGGGAGAAGCGGTGGGCCGATACGCTGTCTATGCCGTACAGTATCCTTCCGCGGCTTTCCGCCAGCTCCTTTCCTTCCCGTATAGGCTGGCCTCCACCGCCGGAGCACCCGCCGGGACATGCCATCACCTCGACGAAATCGTACTTCACCTGACCGCTTTTTATGGCTTCCATAAGCTTTCCGGTATTGCCAAGACCGCTGACTACGGCAACGTGGACCGGCACCCCTTGTATCTCAAAGACAGCATCCTTCCAGCTTTTCATACCTCTTACGCTCTTGAATGCATCGGCATCGGGATTTTCACCTGTCATGAGGAAATATGCACTTCTCAGAGCAGCCTCCATCACACCTCCGGTAGCCCCGAAGATCACGCCTGCTCCCGTTCCTTCTCCGAATATATCATCGAAGGCCTGCTCACTGAGGTCTTCGGCTCTGATCCTGTCCGCCTTGATTATCCTGCCCAGCTCTCTGGTGGTAAGAACGGCATCCACATCCTTGCCCTGACCTACATCATTTACCTGCTCTACGTCGCATTCGAATTTCTTCGATACGCAAGGCATTATGGAAACGCAGAATATCTTGTCGGGATCGACACCCAGCTTCTGAGCGATATACGTCTTGGCTATGGCTCCGAACATCTGCTGCGGAGACTTGGCTGTGGAAAGATTAGGGGTCATCTCCGGATATTTGCTTTTGACGTATCTTATCCATCCCGGGCAGCAGGAGGTGAACATCGGCCATTCATACTGTTCCTTGTTCTTGAACCTTTCCAGGAACTCGCTTCCCTCTTCCATTATGGTAAGATCCGCAGAGTAGACCGTATCAAAAACATAGTCTATCCCCACCTGCTTCAAAGCGTTGACCAGCTTGCCCATGGTGCTTTCTTCCTTGCTGAGGCCGATATCCTCTCCCCATGCCGTCCTTACGGCAGGAGCTACCTGCACCATTGTTATCATCTCCGGATCTCCGATGGCATCCAGTACCTTGCCCACATCGTCACGCTCCCTGAGAGCTCCCACAGGGCAATGGGTTATGCACTGTCCGCAAAGACTGCAGTCCGCTTCGCGTATGGATACGTTGCCGCTGACGTCTACCGTTGTCCTGTATCCGCTTCCCGATATGTTCCAGATGTGAAGATCCTGTATCTTATCGCACACCTGTATGCAGCGCATGCACTTTATACATTTCGATGCATCTCTTATAAGCGGAAAGCTTTTATCCCACATATCTATCTCGGCTATAGGCTCATATGGCAGCTCCAGCACGCCCAGATCGTTGGCCAGTGACTGCAGCTGACAGTTTCCGCTTCGTACACAGGTAGAGCATTTTCCCGAATGATCCGACAGTATCAGCTGCACGTTTATCTTCCTTATTGCTCTTACCTTAGGGCTGTTGGTATATATGACCATGCCGTCCTCGGCAGGAGTGTTGCAGGCCGTCACCAGCTTTTCCATACCCTCTATCTCGACGACGCATACACGGCACGCGCCGATATCGTTTATATCCTTAAGAAAGCAGAGATGAGGTATTTCTATGCCGACTTCCCGGGCTGCTTCCATGATGGTGGTCCCCTCCGGTACTTGGATGTTCTGATCGTTTATCATAAGCTTTACCATTTTTCCACTCTCCCTCCTCTGAATGAGCCCTGGCCGAAGCAATCACACCGCAGACATCTGGCGGCCTCCTGCTTTGCCTCTTCCTCCGTAAGGCCCTGTTCGATCTCCAAAAAGTCCATGCCGCGCTCCTTTGCATAACGAAGCTTCATCTCCATCCTACCGCAAGGCTTCTTATCCATGACGTGTGGTGCAGGTATCTCCACGTCCGAGCTGATCTCATGACAGTAGCCAAGATAAGAATCTATGTTGGCCGCAGCAACCTTTCCAGCAGCAACGGCATTGATCACCGTAGACGGACCCGTAACGCAGTCGCCGCCTGCGTACATGCCTTCCAGTGTTTCGATCTGTCCTGTGTCGCCTGCGTCTATGCTTCCTCTCACTACAGGGATGCCGCTGTTTTCAAAGCTGTGAGATTCTATGCTCTGCCCTATGGCCGTTATTATGATATGACATGGTATACGTTCTTCATCTGCACTGGCATCCACAGGCCTCGGCCTTCCCGACTTGTCTGCGGGACCTGCGATCTGCGGCTTTACCCATAATGCCTTGACACGACCCTCCTTTGTGGCCTCTATCCTCGACGGCGCCTTGAGCTGCATCAGATTGCAGCCCTCTGCGATAGCTCCTTCTATCTCCTCGGCAAGTGCTGTCATATCGTCACGCCTTCTTCTGTAGACTATGTTCACCTCCGACGCTCCCAGTCTCTTGGCAGTACGCGCCACGTCCATTGCAACATTTCCGCCGCCGATCACCACTACGGACCTGTTCCTGAAATTAGGCATGGAATTGTCGCCGATACCTCTCAGCATCTCCACCGCAGCGATGACGCCCTTGGAGTATTCGCCTTCTATTCCCATTTCCTTATATGTATGGGCGCCTATGGATATGTAAAGGGCATCGTACTCGTCCTTTATCATTTTTATGTTTTCCTCGTCGTCTACGTTGAAATCGGTTTTAACGTCTATGCCCGTAGACAGTATGGCATCTATATCGTACTGCAGACGCTCCCTCGGCAGCCTGTAGTTAGGTATACCGTATCTGAGCATGCCGCCCAGCTGACTTCTCTTTTCAAAAATAGTTACCTTGTGACCCATTATCGACAGGAAATACGCAGCCGAAAGTCCCGAAGGTCCTCCTCCTATGACCGCGATCTTCTTTCCCGTATCGTCCATCTTGTCGGGAACCTCCACGTCTCCGCAATGGTCTACCGCATATCGCTTCAATGCTCTGATATTGATCGGTGCATCCACGAGACTTCTTCTGCATCTTGCCTCGCATGGGTGCTCGCATATCAGTGCACAGACCGTAGGGAACGGATTGTCCTTTCTTATGAGCTTTACAGCATCCTTATAGCGTCCCTCCAGGATCAATGCGGAATATCCCGGTACATCAACTCCGGCAGGACAAAGAGCTACGCACGGAACCGGCTGTCTCGTCTTCTGAACGCTCTCGGCACATCGGTTTCTGAGTACATGCTCCTCGTAATCTTCTTTGAAATACTCCATGCTTCTCAGCACCATATTGGCTGCCTCGACTCCTATGGCACAGTCTGCGGAGTCTCTTATGGCCGTGGCTGTTTTTTTCAGCAACCCGAGACTGTCATATGAAGGCTTACTGTCAAGATCCAGTATTTCCTCCATGATATTCAGAAGCTGGCCTAGACCTATACGGCACGGTACGCACTTTCCGCATGTCTGCGCATGGCAGAGCTTGAGAAATGACGCCGTCATATCTACAGGGCACTGACCCGGAGGACTGGCTACGATCCTTCTTTCCAGGTCTTTGTAAAGACTGTCTACAACCATTTGGGTCCGATCCATTGTTTTATGATTCAATCGGTTCATTTATGTTCCTCCTTGTGCAAGTATTCTTTTCTCTTCTCAAGGTTATTTACTATGCAATAATTATGCCAAAAAAATAAAACGCAATTCGACGCAAAATAGCACGATCACGTTTTTTTCGCAGGTAAAAATATTCAAAATTGCAAGGTGTGATTCATAATTGGTTTATTTTTGTGTTTTAGCATATTTACAGGGCAATTAACCTAGGTGTCTGTCTCCTTTATATAATACTAAGCGTTCTTTCTCACTTGTCCACTACCGTCCGTATTCTTTCAGCTTTTTTGATATCGTGGACTTGTTCACCTGCAGCTTTTTGGCCGCATCACTCATACTACCGCATTCATCCACGGTCTTTACTATGATCTCTCTTTCATAGTCTTTTAAAAGTGTACTCAGCGATTCCTCATGTATATTCATGCCAACAGTATCATCGGAGATACCCGTATCTCTCAGACATATACTCACCTGAAACCTCGTGATTTGATCGTCTTCACCGCTTACGACCAGCCGTTCAATAACATTTCTCAATTCTCTTATATTCCCCGGCCAGTTATACTCTTCCAGCTCTTTCATAGCATCTTCGCATATAGATTTATTCATCCTATATTGTTTATTGAACAGATCGATGAAATAGTTTGTCATGGGAATTATGTCCTCTGTGCGTTGTCTTAATGGAGGAATATGGATGGGAACAACAAACAGCCTGTAATACAGATCGCTTCTGAATCTGCCCTGCTCCATCTCTTTTTTTAGGTTCTTATTTGTAGCGGCTATGAACCGTATATCTACCGGAACAACATCCTCTCCGCCTATTTTTCTCACTTCACGTTCCTGTATGACTCTAAGCAGCTTTGACTGCATTTGCAGAGGCAAGTCACCTATCTCGTCGAGAAACAGTGTACCTCCGTTTGCCAGCTCGAACAAGCCTATCTTGCCGTTTACATTTGCTCCCGTAAACGTCCCCTTTTCATATCCGAAAAACTCAGATTCAATAAGAGTCTCCGGTATGGCTGCACAATTTACTTTTATAAACGGAGTGTTGGCCCTTTCGCTGTTTTTCTGTATGAGCTTCGCCATTACCTCCTTTCCCGTCCCCGATTCACCTGTAATTATAACTGTAGCATCCGTCTTTCCTATCCTTACAGCGAGCTCTTGTATACGGATCATTGCAGTATTGTATGTGATCATATCTTCTCCATCTTCAAGCCCCTCACCATTCTGACCCAAAAGACGCAAAAGCTCTCTCCTATATTTTTCCGTGATGCTCTTCTGATTCTCAAGAAGCCCCTTAAGTCTCATTATTTCCGTCACATCGAGTTCTACACATACCACCATATCAAGCTCTTCACCATCAAAGAGAGGGATACTCGTAGCCATCAGATATCCTCCCTCTCCCTGCTCCTGTACGATGCTTTCTTCATGACCGCTGCTTATAGCCTTCAATACGGAGGACTCATGTAAAATGTACCCTATATCGATCAGTTCACTTGTCGCTCTTCCCAGCAGTTCATCACGAACCATGCCGCCCGTATTCAGCGAATGATCATTTATCATGACAACTCTGCCTTCTGCATCGGTGATCCATATCCCGACTTTCATACAATTTATAAACTCCATTAATACATCGTAATTTTCTCTTAAAAATTTAATATATTTCATATTATTACTTCTCCCGCTTCATACTCCATCTATCCTATTACTACTGTTTTACCTATAATAGCATATAAGTATGCAAAACTTAATGGACTTTATAGCGGTCATTTTAAGCATGTCAGGCCTTTCCTTTTCAAAAAAACAACCCGCGGAAACGGATTGTTTTTTGAAAACAGTAAATCTATCCGACTAATATTCAAGCCCTTCCGGCTTCATAGCCTTATTGTCATACTTCCTCGCAAGCAGACCGCAGACAACAGTTGCGATGGCCAAAACCACAGTCACGATCCAGATTCCGTTAATAATCAGATCCCATGCTCCTTCGGATCCATATGTCTCAAAATAATAATCAGTCCCCCATGAACCTTCATAGAACGGAATAAATAATGCTCCCGCCAGACTTATGATCGTCAATGTCCCCCAAAGTTTCGTGAATCTTACAAGATCGCCATAGGCAAGCTTCGTCTTGGGGTTGATCGGATGAAGGTCCGGATAGAGTCTGGTTAGTCCGCCGTATCTTCGCTTCATGAAGATATACAGTAATGGGAACAGGGCTATCGCTATCATTCCTCCGAAGAAATAGTCTGCTCCGTTGGTCAGTACGCCTACGATGCATACGATCCAGCCGGGCGATACGAAGAGCGCAACGCCAACGGTGCTCTTGAAGGGGATCTTGAAAGGTCTTTCCAGCTCAGGATGCTTGATCCTCAATGCAACCAGTGCGATCCATATCAAAGTGTAATCGACCATCAGCATCGTTACTGTTATTGTAATGATCGTACTGAAACTGAATGTGCATCCGATCAGCGCAACGAGCGCTATCGACATGATGGAAATATACGGCATGCTGCGTTTTTTAGACAGCTTTACCATGCACTTCGGTCCCAGGTTATCTTCACATATAGCATAGAAGTTTCTCGACAGTGACGCCATACACGTATTAAAGGATGATGCGTTTCCTATTATGGCGATTACGATAAATGCGCTGCCAAGTCCCACCAGACCTGCAACAGTACCGTAATTGACACCATCGGCAGACCAGCTTTCCCACTGTCCTACAGACCCTACGCCTGCAGCAGTCGGAAGTATATACACCAGGGCTACCAACGGCAATGCTATCAGCAGGCCTTTCCATACGACTGACTTATCCTTTACATCTCCCGCCAACGTGGAAACCGATGTATAGCCGGAATACATCCACATACCTATAGCCAGCGTCCCGCCAAGGC
>JAETSS010000074.1 GCA_021769545.1 Eubacterium sp. | reverse complement strand
GACGGCATCGGGCTGAGTCACCACGAACGGTATCTCATAACCTTCGTTATACAGTTTTTCCAGTGCGGGACCGGCGAAATCCGGCGTCCCCATATATACTATCTTCATTTTTCCGCCTCTTTATGCTTCATCCGCTTCATCTGTCACCTGATACATTTCCTTTGCCTTGTCGATGTACAGTATCCCGTCCAGATGATCGTATTCATGACACATCACTACGGCCTTGAAGCCTTCGAATGTATATTCCTGATGATTTCCGTCACGGTCAAGACCCTTGATGGTTATCTTTTCCGGTCTGTCCACCAGCCCTGAATACCCCGGTACCGAAAGACAGCCTTCCGAGCTTTCCTGCGTCCCGTGCTTTTCCGTTATCTCGGGATTCACGAAGAAATACACTTCGCCGGGTTCCGGTTCCGCTACGAACATCCTTCTCATCATTCCTATCTGCGGAGCTGCCAGTCCCACTCCGTTTGCCTCTCTCATGGTCTCCACCATATCGTCCAGTATCATCCTTATGCGGTCGTTGACCTCGTCTACGGGTCTGCACTTCTTTCTGAGGATCGCGTCTCCTTCTGTTACTATGTTTCTAAGTGCCATGTTTAAACAATCCCTCCTAAACAAAACTGTATGGATTTATATCCACCACTGCTGTATATTTTTTATTTTTTTTATTTCTGTCTTCTTCTTTCAGTCGATCTATAATTTTCGAATATTCCCTGCGTCTGCCTTTGATGCACTTTATCAGCATGGAATATCTGTATGTCTCGTTTATTTTGCTCATATATGCTTCCTGAGGTGCAAATACGCTTTCACGGTCCTCCGGCATCATGATCCTTATCAGCCTGTCATACCAGTCATTTGCGCCTTCAAGAGCCGCCTCCCGGTCATCCGATGTGAACAGGATCTGGAACATATCGCTGTAAGGCGGATATTCCATATACTGCCTCAGTCTGATCTCGGTGTCGAAAAAGCCCTCATAATCCTGCTCCGCTGCAAAGGTCACTGCGTAGTGCTCCGGGCTGTATGTCTGTATCACTACTTTCCCTACCTCGTCTCCTCTGCCGGCGCGTCCCGCTGCCTGCGTTATCAGCTGGAACGTCCTTTCAGGAGATCTGAAATCGGGTATGTTGAGGGCAACATCCGCGGATATTATCCCAACCAGTCCTACATTCCTGAAATCCAGTCCCTTGGCTATCAGCTGTGTACCGATCAGGATCCTGACCTTGCCGCTCCTGAATGCCCTGAGCTTGCGCTCAAGCTCTCCCTTACGCTTTACAGAGTCCAGATCGAGCCTTTCAGCCGCATACTCGGGAAACATCTCCGCAACGGTCTCTTCCACCTTTTCCGTCCCGCTGCCGAAGTATCTTATATACTTGCTGCCGCATTCCGGACATTCCTTAAGGGAATCCTGTCTGTATCCGCAGTAATGGCATACCGCACTGTCTCCGCTCTTATGATATGTCAGCGACAGACCACAGGTGGGACATTTGGCTACATATCCGCACTCCCTGCATGATACGAAGGTGGAATATCCTCTCCTGTTGAGAAAAAGCATCACCTGCTTTCCGCCTTCAAGCTGCTCCTTCATGCTGCCGTACAGCTCTCTGCTGATTATTGACGTGTTGCCCGCCTTTAATTCAGCCCTCATATCCGTTATGCTGACCCTGGGCATCGCCACCTTGTTGTAGCGCTCCGTCAGCGTCAATATCTTATATATCCCTTCTTTTCCCCTGCTGTATGTCACTACGGACGGCGTCGCGCTTCCCAGAAGCAGTACGCCTCTGTTGGCTGTATCCTGGAGTCTCTTGATGGCTACCTCTACAGTGTCGTATTTCGGTGTATGATCCGACTTGTACGTGGACTCATGCTCCTCATCCACCACTATCAAGCCTATATCCTCAAGAGGTGCGAAAACGGCGGATCTGGCTCCTATTACGATGCTGACCTTGCCGCTCCTGATCTTTTTCCATTGATCGTATCGCTGCCCCAGTGTAAGACGGCTGTGAAGAACAGCTATTTCCTCACAGCCGAATCTGCCTATAAATCTATCTATTATCTGTGTTGTAAGAGATATCTCCGGTACCAGTACTATCACGCGCCGGCCTCTGTTTATGACCTGCTCCGTCGCCCTGATGTATACCTCCGTTTTGCCGCTTCCCGTTACACCGTGAAGGAGGAACCTGTCATGCTCTCCCTTTTCCACCGCGCGTTTTATCTCCGAAAGGGCCGAGCTCTGCTGCTCCGTCAGCTTCTCTACCGTATGGGCTTCGCCCTGTCTGTCTTCAAAGGGGTCCTTTCGCTTGCCCTTTTTCGCCTTGCTGCCTGCGGGAGTAAAGCATTTTACGGCGTCTATGTATCTGCACAGATATCTGTTTTTCATCCAAAGCGCCGTTCTGACCATTTCCTCCGTCAGCGAGACCTCCTCATCCACCGCTTCAACGTATTTCAGCTTCGGCAGGATGGTTTCGTCCACGCGGTCCGAAAGAGATACGACATATCCTTCTTTTCTCCTGTTTCCCAGAGCAAATGGCACGTATACCTTGCTTCCCACCGCAACGCTTTCATCGCTGCATCCGTATGTATAGAGGCTGTCTGTGCTGTCGCTCTTATTGTCGATCACAATATTTACATATTTCATCTATTACAAAAGGAAAATATCGTTTTCCCTGCACTCCTTGATCATTTCATCAGGCCAGATGGATGCCTGTACTTCTCCTATATGAGCCTTTCTGAGGAAGTACATGCAGAGTCTGCTCTGACCGATACCTCCGCCGATGGTATAAGGCAGCTCCTTATTGAGTATCTTCTTATGGAACTCCATCTCTCTCCTGTCGTCGGCTCCTGCTATGGTAAGCTGTCTGTCCATGGCATCCTCATCCACTCTTATGCCCATGGAGGATATTTCGAAGGATCTCTCGAGAACATCGTTCCACAGGATGATGTCGCCGTTCAGCTCCCAGTCGTCATAGTCCGGGGCTCTGCCGTCATGCCTTTCTCCCGATTTCAGCTCTCCGCCTATCTTCTTGATGAACACGGCTCTCTTTTCTTTCGCTATGGCATCTTCTCTTTCCTTAGGAGTCTTATCCGGATACATATCCTCAAGCTCCTGTGAAGTTACGAAAAATATCTCGTTAGGGAGCTCCGTCTTAAGCTCGTTGTATAGTCTGTTGACGTAATCGTTGAGGTTTTTCAGCGCATTGTACAGTATCACTACGGTCTCCTCAAGATACTCCTCCGTCCTGTCTTCTCTGGTGATGACCTTTTCCCAGTCCCACTGATCCACATATACGGAATGAAGATTGTCAAGTTCTTCATCTCGTCTTATGGCGTTCATATCGGTATAAAGCCCAGTTCCCGGCTTGAAATTGTATTTCCCCAGAGCCATCCTCTTCCATTTAGCCAGTGACTGAACGATCTCCACCGGCTTTTCATCCATATCCTTTACTGTAAAGCTCACGGTCCTCTCAACACCGTTGAGGTTATCGTTGAGTCCTGTTTCAGGCGCTACGAACAGCGGTGCCGATACTCTCCTGAGTCTCAGTCCGTCTGCCAGCTCCTGCTGGAAAAAGTCCTTTATCTTCTTGATTGCCCTCTGGCTTTCCATATAGTCTATGAAGGGTGTGTAGTTCTTAGGTATTATCAGTTTTCCCATATCATTCATCTCCTGTCCTCTTTGAAAATCTGCAGCCGCAGTAATTCTGACGATACAAGCCGTATTTTCTCGAAAGCTCTATCGATCGCTTGAATCCGTCCTTTTTCTTAAAATCTCTGTCTAAAAAGCTCAAGCCGTATCTCAGCGCGAGGCTTCTGCCGATCTCCGAAATAAGCTTGTAGTTCTTATGCGGACTGACAGTAAGCGTCGTGCCAAAGTAATCATAGCCCGCAAGGCTCGCCTCTTCAGCCGTCCTCTCAAGTCGCTGCCTGAAACACACGCTGCAGCGCGCGCCGCCCTCAGGCTCTTCCTCGAGACCTTTGACAGCCTCCAGAAAATCCTTCGGCCTGTAATTCCCCTCTTTAAAATACACCTTTATGATCCCGGTGTTTTCACTGTTGAACTTTTCTATGAATTCCAGCTGCGCCTTACGTCGCTTCTGGTATTCCTCTTCCTCCGTGATACACGGGTTGTAGAAAAACACCGTCACGTCGAATTCACCCGCAAGCCGTTCCACCACTGCAGTGCTGCACGGTCCGCAGCAGCTGTGGAGCAGAAGCTTGGGTTTATCCGTTTTCTTCTGAAAACACTCATCGGGAAGAAAATTTTTTTCATTTCCAAACAAACATTTATCATTCACAATCATAATGGTTTATTATATCATATATTTAAACCGTTGAAAATGTACTTGTTATGAAATTTTGGAGGAGAACAAAGCATGTCAAACCATCAGACACCAATGATATTCGATACTTCCGACGGACAGGAGCTGAGGATCAACACCATCAACACATACCTCAAGAAGAGATTCGGCAGCAAGATCGTCAAGCTTTCCATAGACGGGGGGTTCACGTGTCCCAACAGAGACGGAAGCAAGGGAGTAGGCGGCTGCCTGTTCTGCTCCGCAAGCGGCTCAGGGGATATGGCCGACGGCTCAGGAGACATCCTGAAGGATCTCGACAGCCAGATAAGCCTGCTTTCGAAGAAATGGCCCGATGCCGGGTATATCGCATATTTCCAGAGCCACACCAATACATATGCGCCTGTAGAGGAGCTTAGAGCAAAGTTTTACAAGGCACTGGAGCATCCCGATGTGATGGGGATCGCTATCGCCACAAGGCCCGACTGCATCCCCGACGATGTTCTCGAGCTGCTGGCGGAACTCAACGAGAAGACCTTCATGTGGGTTGAGCTGGGACTTCAAACGATACACGAAGAAACGGCACGGGACATGAATCTGTGCTACACGGTGTCCGACTACGATGATACGGCAGAAAGACTGATCTCAAGGGGCATACGCGTGGTGACACATCTCATCATGGGACTTCCGGGAGAAAGCGAAGACATGATGCTGGATTCCGTAAAACACGTTTGCGGCAAAAAAATATTCGGGCTCAAGCTCCATATGTTCAACCTTGTAAAGGGTTCCCGGATGGAAACTCTGTATCCCGAATATGTGTCCTTCGAAAGAATCGAGGAATCTATAGATCTTGTCATCGCCGCCATCGAGCTTATCCCTCCTGACATCACGCTTCACAGGATATCAGGAGACGCTCCGCGCTCCACTCTCATCGCTCCCATATGGAGCTATAAAAAGCGGACTATATTGAACGGCATCCACCGCCAAATGCGTCTGCGCGACACATGGCAGGGAAAGCGCACATGATCATTCCTTGGGTCCTATGCGGCCTTCATTGTAATGCTTCCTGCAGAGAGAAACATACATGTCGTTGCCGCCCACCAGGATCTGCTCGCCGCTTTTGACGAATTTGCCGTCTATGACTCTTGCCACCATGGTAGCCTTCCTGCCGCACCAGCATATGGTCTTGATCTCTTCGATCTTGTCGGCATATATGAGCATATAATACGAACCCTCGAACAGTTCGTTTTTAAAATCGTTTTTAAGTCCGTATGCCAATACGGGGATATTGAAGCTGTCTACGATCTCCACCAGTTCCTCCACATGGTGTCTTTTAAGGAACTGACATTCATCCACCACGACGCAGTCTACGGCTTCCCTGTCGTTCTCACGCATGAATATCTCAAGTATATTTGTATCCTCGTTGACTATGGTAGCTTCACGGCTGAGGCCCACTCTCGATGTTATCCGACCCTTGCCGTACCTGTCGTCTATTCCCGGCACCAGCGCAAGTACGCGCTTGCCTCTTTCCTCATAATTGTATGCGACCTTTATGACCTCTATGGACTTTCCCGCATTCATTGTGCTGTATCTGTAATATAACTGTGCCATTTTACCTCCTGCTGCATATGCAGCCGCAAACTATATACATATCCGCAGATATGACATGGCGATAAACGCTTCTGCCGATATCATAACACCGAAAAATATAATAACAAAGGCTTTTTTCAAAGATATTCCCGATGCTGCGGCAACGGCTGAGCCGATCCAGACGGCTCCCGGCACAAGCGGTATCGACACCAGCAACAGCAGTATCAGTTCCTTTTTCGGAAGAGTTCCCGTCCTGAGTCTCATTCCCCCGCATAACCTGACCACAAGCTCCTTCAAAACTATAAGCAGAAAAGGAACGGGTATCAGTATCCCCAAAAGAGTCGTACAGCAGCTCTCCCATGTCGACATCCCAAACGAGATGCCCAGCATGATGCTTTCACCTACATTGCCCGTCGGTATGACCGCAGCGCCCAATACAGCCAATATCTCCATCTCTGACCTCCCATGATATCTTTTATATGGTCATGCAATATTGCATCCTACCCCTTTATATCATATTGCATTTCCTAAAAAAAATAATCCCTCGGACAGAGTCAGCAAGAGATTATCTTTATTAATAAGTGGTGCCCAGACTCGGAATCGAACCAAGGACACGGGGATTTTCAGTCCCCTGCTCTACCAACTGAGCTATCTGGGCAAACTACTTACAATATTATGGTGGGCCATCAGGGACTTGAACCCCGGACCTGCCGGTTATGAGCCGGACGCTCTGACCAACTGAGCTAATGGCCCATCCGTTGTGAAAAATGGTCGGGGTGGCAGGATTTGAACCCGCGGCCCACTGGTCCCAAACCAGTTGCGCTACCAAACTGCGCTACACCCCGATA
>JAETSS010000073.1 GCA_021769545.1 Eubacterium sp. | reverse complement strand
TTCCCGTAGAGATAACCGCATATGTACGCTTATTCACATCTTCAAATGTTCCACATGTTATAAGAGCTTTCCCGCTGTTATTAAGGCAGCCTACACCGGCACTATCTCCAGAGCTTCCAACGTGTTCAGTTTTAAAAGTTCCACCATTTACAACCAAATCAGCTTCATTCCATATACATGCGCCACCATTCTTATCTATCGAAACTATTGTTCCTGAATCAACTGTAAGTTTTCCGTTTCCCAGATTTTCTATACCACGTGCTCGTATCGTTCCCGAGCCATCTGCGCTACTGTCCATTATAGTCAATGTGCCGTAATTATCTATTGCATAATAATGACGGCCTTCTTGCTGCAAAGCTGTCGAAAGTGTGCTGCCATTTAAATCGAAAGTTACATTCTGTGCTTCCAATACCGGAACATATCCTTTTATTTCAATGTCGCCCAAAAGCTTTATTTTGATATTTCCTGTTGCTTTTTGAAGATCATTTATAAATTTAGTTTGATCATCATAAGTAACAGCTTCTGCATCTCCAATCTGCATTTCTGCAAATTTCACAGCCTGAATGACATAATTTTCTCCACTGTTCTCAGTCTGTACCGTTTTGAGATTGTCAGCACAATACTTTGTTACATCATTTGAGAAAACACCACCGGTTATAAAGTTCTTATCAGCCATATCAGCATTAGGATTGCTGCTGTTTTCCCCTGCATAGTGATAGCATTCTATGGCATTAGCTTTCTCGCTAATTACCGTTGCTCCCTTAAATGTGTTTACTACAGGAACACCTCCCGGATATCCACACGCATCAAGGACGATCGCATCTCCTGTCGGGTTGGCACCATTGTCGTTATAGATATATTCGTGTTTTTCTCCGTTTCCTGTAATATTGCCTCCAAATACATTTAATGTGCCCGCTTTCATATATATACCCGTAGAACCCGAAATTTCACCACCTTCTATATTAAATGTGCCTGCTTGCGGATGATATACTGCAATACCATCTGCCTTGACTACCGCACCATCATAAATATTTACCGTAGTAGGTCCCTGTCCGTCGCTGCCGTTACCGATAATAGCCGCCTCTTTAGTTCCCGTGGTATCGATCGTTCCATAAACATTAAGTGTGACCGTTTTTCCCTGTAAAAATATACAGCTTCCCTTTATCGTTGCATCTTTTGCAATGGTTATGTTTACATCTGCACTACTCTTGCCAGTTGCCATTATTGCAGGTTTCGCTTTTTCATTAGTAGCATTAACAACACCTCCCGCAATTTCCAATGATGCTTTACTATTTAAAGCAAAAGCACAGGAACCAGTTCCATTGCCTGTATAAGTATATGTATGACCATTTAAATCAATTTTATTGCCTGCTCCTCGAACACTGACTTGCTTTTCACTAGTATAGTCTTCATACAATTTCACTTCAGAGTTTTTATTAGTAACTAAATTTAACTGTTTAAGAGCATCACCTACAGAATTATAGTATTTGACAGTTCCCTTTTCTATATTGGTAACAGTTGCTGCAGTATTTGTCCCCGCAACACCCTTAGGAACATCCGCATTTTCACCCTGCTCCAGCTTCGAGATTTTTTCAACTGCAGCAGTATACTTATCCGTTTTCAGTTTACTGATTTCTTCATCAGTCAGCCCGACCTTTGCCTTATCAATGGTCTCAAGCTGGGCTTTCACATCACCTACATTATCCGAAGTGATATCGCCTGCGTCCGGCAGCTTATCTATCTTGCTCTGGATATCTGCAATCGTGTTATCCTGCGCAACCACAGGTGTTGTCTCCGTGTTTGCTGTCGCTCCTCCCTCTGCCGCAAACGCCGGCACAGACATCGCCAATACCATTGCTATCGACAGAAAAAACACCATACATTTTTTCATCCTGGCTTTCCGATTCATCTCGTTTCCTCCCGCTCTCATATTTCCATTTTCTATCATAATAAATCCTACAATGTACAAAATCTAAACTATTTAATATATTATACTCCGCCCCCTCCCCTGCCCGTCAAGTTCTATTGTTTCCTAATCGCACTTTATTTCCCCAAAACCCCGGCTTTCTCCTGATCACCTGCAGCTTTGCAAGGCGATCCGCCCGTCGGCCCTATTCCCAAAGCATCTCCGCATTACCGACTACACAAAAAAGCATGCACTGCCACATGGCAGCACATGCTTTTCCTGTTCATCTGTATACAGCGACCGCCGCACCATGAAAGTCTTGAACATAATACAGTATGCCTATACGCTTTCCCCGATGCGGCAGTCTCTTCTTAGTGATAATGTTGTATTTTCTGCTACATGATTTCCGTCTTGTATATGAACTTCACGCTTCCGTCCATTGCGTCGGGCAAACTTGTGAAGGTCTTATACTGCTGTCCGGCTTTGATGACGGAGTCCACATTTCCTGTGATACCTTTCAGATCGCTGTTGTAAAGATCGACGATCTTCTTTATTCCCTGATCGTAGAACTGCTGCATACCCTTGCTGAGCTCCATTGAACCCTTGTCAAGCTGCTTTATACCGCCGATAAGCTGCAGTGAGGAATCGCCGAGCTGTGTCATTCCTGTCGCCAGCTCCTGTGCTCCACTGCTGAGAGCGGTCTGACCTTTTTCCAGATCCGATGCTCCGGCTGCCAGTTTCGCAGCACTTCCCGTGATGATATCTATCTTATCGCCTGCATCCGCAAGTCCTGCGTTGAGCTGCTGCATACCATTGCAAAGAGCACCGACTCCATTTCCCAGCTCTGTCAGACTATCCGAAAGCTGCTGTGAACCTTGTGATACTGCTCCGGCTGTTGCAGACAATGTCTGCGTCGCATTGTTTATATCATTCTGCGCAGCTATCGACGCTGCTATCTTCGCTTCCGCCTCATCGTATTTCGCTATCGTATCCGCGTCTGTTTCGTTGGCTTTCAGAGTATCGAGCAACGTAACTGCATCATTCAGGGATGCGATACTTGTCTGGGTCTTAGAGCTTACGATGCCCTGGATACTTGCCGCACCATTGGCAACACTTCCCGCTGCCGCTGCAAGCCCCGGATTCTGAGCAGTCCCGTCACCTGCAACCTTTCCATGGATAGCATTGAACCCATCCAGTACCTGCTTTCCGCCTGCCGAAAGCTGCGCGATGTTGGTCTGCATCGTACCCAGATTCTCGTTCAGCGCCGCGGAAAGCTGTGCGTTTCCCGCTGCTAGAGTCTTACTGCCTTCCAGGGTCTGCGCTGCTCCCGCATTTAACTGCTGTGCCCCTGCGTTGAGCTTCGATACGCCGTCTGTAAGGGCTGACGATTTTTCGCTGAGCATGTGCACACCGTCATAAAGTGTCGAGGCTCCATGCGCCAGCTTGGTGGCCGCACTGTCAAGCTCATTTATCTGACCGTCCATATCGAGTGATGCCAGCTGGTCTGTATCTACATCCTCGAATATATTGGAGGTGATCACCGTCATCATGTCCTCGAGACTGAATCCCTCAGCAGTTCCCGTGATCTCCACTTCATCTGAAAAGCCTGTCTTGTCCGACGATACGCCTAAGGTTTCCGATAAGCCCGGAACGGCCATGCCCACTACTACCTGCTTTTCACCGTCGTCGATGACCTTACCGCTGCTCACCGATACGTTCTTAAAGCAGTCGTCTTCAACGAGAAAGCCGGTCATTGCCACGAAAGGCACCTTTACGCTTTTGCCGTCTACCGTCACCGTGCAGTTGTTTTCGTATTTTATATTTATCTTCACGTTTCCGCTCTTGCCGTCAAGCTCGCTGCCGCTGACCTGTTTGCCGTCCAGGTAGTACGACACATCGAGAGTAACGGGAACCTGCTCCTCGGTCTTTCCCTGATAATATATATCCTCTCCGTCAGCCTGCCAGATGATCTGATCACCCGAGCCTTTTTTGAATTTCTCGTCGCCCTTTACATTTTCTATATCCTTAAGTCCGCTTACATCGGTAATGGTTTTTAATGAGTCGGAGTTGTAAAGGTGGTCGCTGACTATGGTCTCCGTCCGGTTTCCCGCTGCGTCGGTGATGACGTATACAGTTTCCTCCTTAGTCATACTTCCGGCAGCATACACAGACGATCCCGTGGCGGCAAAGATCATAAAGATTGCCGTCACACAGGATAACATCCTGATTCCTCTTTTCTTTTTTCCTATGCTTTTATATTTCATTTTCCTTTCCTCCTATGAACCCCTTGCTGGTCCTGATTATCAGTTTATCGAAAATCATAAACATGGCAGGCAGTATGAACATTACCACCAGCATACTTATGATGGCCCCTCTTGCCATAAGGTTACAGAGTGAGCTGATGATGTCTATATCCGAATACAGCCCGACTCCAAATGTAGCCGCAAAGAATCCCAGCGCGCTTACGACTACCGACGGCATCGATGTCATATGAGCTATCTTTATGGATTCGTGCTTGCTCTTTCCATCGTATCTTTCACGCTTATAGCGCGTCGTCATCAGTATGGCGTAATCTACGGTGGCCCCTAGCTGTATCGTACTTATACAGATGGAAGCGATGAATGGAAGAACCGTTCCCGTATAATACGGTATACCCAGATTGATGAATATAGCCAGCTCTATTACGACTACCAGTATCACCGGCAGCGATATGGATTTTAGTACCACTGCGATTATCACGAATATCGCCAGTATCGATATCATGCTTACCACCTTGAAGTCCACATCAGTTATGTTTATCAGATCCTTCGTGCAAGGCGCTTCTCCTATGAGCATCCCCTTGTCGTCATAGCTCTTGACTATCTCGTTGATCTGGTCGATCTGGCGGTTGACCTCATCACTGGCCACTTTATAGTCGGAATTTATCATCATGAGCTGATGCTCATCGCCCTTGAGCATCCCAGAAACCGATGAAGGCAGCATATCGTCGGGAACGGCAGGGCCTACTGCGCTTTCCAGACCTAATGTATAGTTTACCCCTTTGACCTCGTTGATCTCCTTTATCATGTTCTTTACATCTTTTTTATCCATGTCGGAATCCGTCAGCAGGATATGGGTTGAATTCATCGCGAACTCATCCTCCAGCTTTTCATTTGCCACATGGAAAGGCAGGGTCTCCGGTACGCTTTTATCAAGGTTATAGTAGACGTCCGTATGGGTATATCCCACCAGTGCCGGAATCAGCAGCACTATGAATATCACCGCAAATACGGCCGGCTTCTTCGTCACCAGATCCGACAGCCTGTTGAACTCCGGCATTATGCTTCTGTGTCTCGTCTTCTCTATGGCCCTTTCAAATGTCAGTATCAATGAAGGAAGTATCGTCACGCAGCCTATCACTCCGAATAAGACACCTTTCGCCATGACTATTCCCAAGTCTTTGCCTAAGGTAAAGGTCATAAAGCATAATGCCAGAAACCCTGCTATGGTAGTGATAGAACTGCCTGCGACCGATGTTATGGTATTGGCAATGGCATGAGACATGGCTTCTTCCTTATCTCTGCCGGGCCTGCTCCGTTCTTCCTCATAGCTGTGCCACAGGAATATGGAATAGTCCATGGTAACGCCAAGCTGCAGCACCGCGCTCAACGCTTTCGTTATATACGATACCTCGCCCATGAATACGTTGGACCCCAGGTTATACATGATAGCCATACCGATACCTGCAATGAACAGCACCGGGATAAGCCATGAATCCATGAATACCGCCAGCACTATGCAGGCCAGAAGCACCGCTATCCCCACGTATATTGGTTCTTCCTTCTCCGCAAGCTGTTTAAGATCGGTAACGAAGGCCGACATACCGCTGACAAAGCACTGTCGGTTTCCCAGCTTTCGTATTTCGTCTACTGCGCTCATGCTTTCATCCGACGATGTGGACGAGTCGAAGAAAACCGCCATCAGCGTCGTATCTCCGTTGTTGAATTTCTCGTAAACGCTGTCCGGTATGATCTCATAAGGAACGCTTGCATCTACGATGCTGTCATACCATATGACGCTGTCCACATGATCGACATTTTCTATCTTCGCCTTGAGAGCAGCTACGTCCTTCTTTTCCATGCCGTCTACCATGACCATGGAAAAGCCGCCCTTTCCGAATTCGTCCAGCAGTATCTGCTGGCCCTTCATGGTCTCTATGTCGTCAGGCAGATAATCCAGCACATCGTAATTGATCCTCGTCATTATCATCCCGAAAAACGACGGTATGAGCAGCAAAACGGCAATCGCCAGTATAAGTTTTCGCTTTTTGGTTATCGCCTTTCCAAGCTTTAACATTAACAACATCACCCCTGTTTTCTTATTGTTTTCTCTTTACCGGTACAGTTTAAAATATTCTCGCGGTCTGTGCCATAAACAAAAAAAACGCCGTGCACAAAATTTGTGCACGGTATCGTTTTTGTATTAATTGTTCTAATTTTCAAGCACTTTTTCTACGCTTATCAGAGCCTCTTTTACTGTGCCCTTGAAAATGCCGTCGCAAAGGGCTGCAAGCTTTTCCGGCTCCGTATTCATGTTGTTCTCGATCCACTGCAGCACTCTGCCCACGAAAGCGTTTTTGTAGAAATCAGCCACGGTGCTTTTTATCTCATCGCTTACAGACATGTCCTTGGCCTGCCTTTCCACAAGCTGGAGCGCATACTTTTCCGAGACCCTGTACAGATACCTTTCCAGCTCGCTTTTGCTGATGGACCTGTATACGTGGTAGATCATCCGCTTATGATCGTAGAGGTAGTTGAGCCCGGCAAGAAACCCGTCCTCCCACGAGGCCTCGTCCTTATATGTATTCAGGAGTTCCTCCGCCTGCTCGAT
>JAETSS010000072.1 GCA_021769545.1 Eubacterium sp. | reverse complement strand
TAAGGACGCCTGTCATATCTGCGCTGGAAAGAGCCGCCTTTTCAGAACTTTCCACCTCCGCAAGAGCGCTCTGGAGCTGGTTTACCGTAGCCTCCACCGTGCTTCCCGCAGCGGCAAGATCTGAGTACTTGCTTCCCAATGTAAAGGTCGTAGTGGCGCTCTGAGCATCGAGATTTTTGAGCGCCTGGTCCACTGCCGCTATCTGCTGGTCGGCTGTGGCTGCCTGTGCGACCGCCTCCTTCAACGTATCAGGGGTCATTCCCAGGAGCTTTATCTGCTGCTCCACTGCGCTTACAGCTGCACTGTTGCCGCTGTCAACAGCATTATTGTATTGTTCAAGGAGCTCCTTTAGGATCGGTTCCTGTTTCTTGAGCTCCACCAGCTTCTCTCTGCTGGCTGTAAGCTGCGACTTTGCCGCGGAAAGCTGCTCGGCGGCCTGCTTCTGTCCCGACGTGATGGCATCCTTGCCCGCCTGGATCTGCTGCTTGCCGCTGTTTGCCGCATTTATACCGCTGTTTATCTGACCCTTGGCCGCGCCCGTCTGTGAGCTTATGGCCGCGGATATCTTCTCGTTTACTTCGTCTATCTTTTCCTGTGAAAGGACTATCTGTATATTGTCCGATACCATTCCCATGGATGATACCGACGCGACTCCCTCCACTCCGGCAAGAGGGCTTTCAAGGTTTTCCTGGGTGAACTTCGATACCTCGCCCGGAGATTTCCCCTCCATGCCTACGGCTGCGGTAACCACGGGAACCATATCGAGATTTATCTTCATGACTACGGGAGTGCCCGCCATCTCCGGCAGATTTCCCTCTATCTGGCTTATCTTATCCCTTATATCCACCGATATCGCATCCATATTGACATCATCGGAAAATTCCAACTGTATCATCGAATAGTTGGCTGCCGATACCGACATGGTGTTCTTGATATTGGTCAGGGTAGCAAGCTGTTGCTCCATAGGCTCCGTGATCTCCGTTTCCGCTTCCTCCGGACTGGCGCCGGGATATGCGGTCATCACTATCACGTAAGGAGTATTTATATTTGGAAACAGATCCGGTGTCATCTTCATAAAAGAAATCACGCCGAACACGATCACTATTATGACTGCCACCAGCACTGTAAACGGTTTTTTCACACTGAATTTAGATAACATCTGCAAACTCCCTTCGGTCAATCCCAATCGTATTTTCTGAAATCCCACGAACTCCCGTTGAAAACATTCATATCAACGTATTTCTCTCCTCCGGCGACGCTTTCCGATCTGCCGTAGAACGTATATTGACAGAACACCCATTCCCTGCCGTCGCTCAATGTCTCCGGTATGTCGTGGGCGCTTATCCACACGGGATAATCATCATATGCTCCCGAGATATATTCTCCGTATATATGCGTATTGGTATATATTATTGGCTTTTTGCCGTAATGCGACTCAAGCTCCTCAAGCACGTCGTCCAGCACGCCCGTAATCACATCTCTGTCCGGCGGGTGCTCTACGTATTCGCCGTAAAATTCCACGTCCACCACGGGAGGAAGCATCCCCCACTTTTTATCGACGGTCTTTATGTAGTTCATCGCCTGGGAGCGTCCGTCGGTATCGTAGCTGAGGAAATGATATGCCCCTGCCTTTATCCCTGTCTTGTTGGCCTCTTTCCAGTTGTATTCGAACCTGTCGTCCACATGCTTGCTCCCCTCGGTGGCCTTGATGAACGCAAACTTGAAACCTTCATCCTCAAGTCCGTCCCAGTCCACCTCAAGCTGATACGAGGAAACATCGACGCCCTTTACGGGATACATATCCTCCGACGTCACATCGTTGCCCGTTATGTAAAAATAAAGATTTCTCACAAAAAAAACAGCAAAAACAGTTACGACAGCAGCTACTATACCCAAAACGATATTGAGCTTCCTCTGATTCCCCGATCTCTTTTTAGATCTTGAAGATGATCTGCCGTTTCTGTTTTTGCGGTTATTTCCCCTGCTGCGACTTTTCCTGTCCCTTCGACTCATACTCTGATCCCTGATACCAAGCAACTATTTTTCCTTTTAATAATATATGATTTTGAATAAATTTTCAATCAAATTGTCGCTATTATCACATATTTTTCACATTAATTTCCTTTTTTGCGGGGGCTTCCATGATATGCCCCTCCATATCGAATCTCGATCCGTGGCACGGGCAGTCCCACGTGTTCTCCGCCTCGTTCTTTTTCAGCGCACATCCCATATGGGAGCAACGCCTGATTCCCGGGTTGAAAAAATGCACCATCGTCTCGGCAGCATTGATGACGGTCTGCTTAGTCATTATCCCTCTGTCCGGCGAAAAGACCCCCTGGAATTCGTTTTTCTCTCCCGTGATCATGTCGCATATCATAACTGCCGCAGCCATGGAAGATGACATTCCCCATTCATTGAAGCCCGTTATAACATACACATTGTCCAACGTACGGCTGTATTTTCCTATATAAGGTATCTCGTCGAGGCTCATGCAGTCCTGGGCCGCCCATGCATACCGTTCCTTCGCCTCCGGGAAATATTCCTCTGCAAACCGACGTACCGTCTCGAATCCGTCTGCTTTCGATCCCGTCCTGCAGTCTCCGCCTCCTATTATCAGCAGGTCCCCGTAATTCCTCATATATATCCCTCCGTCGGCGATGTCGGCATATGTTCCGTTCAAAGTCTTTGTACCCTCCAATGCCAGGACAAAGGAACGCTTCTGATAGAGCTTGAGCGGATAAAGTCCCCGTGTATTTATTATGGGAAAATGAGTCGCGATCACCGTTTTTTTGGCTTTTATGCTGCCCTGGGGAAAGTATGCAGTATCTCCGTGCAGCTTTTCTATCCTGGTATGCTCGTATATATCATCTTTGCCTCCGGAAAGCTCCGCCATCAGCTTAAGAGGATGGAACTGCGCCATTCCCGGAAAGCGCACAGCTCCCGCCGTCTTCACGGGCAGCTCTGTCTCCTCCGTATATTCTGCGGGAAAGCCCAGCTCCCTCACCACCGCGGCTTCCACCTGGAGCTTTCTCTTCTGATCCGGCGAATAGATATATGAATCCATCTCCCGGAAATCGAAATCGTATTTTCCCGCCAGCTCTCTGTACTTTTCAACGGCCTGTAGATTCGCCTCCAGATATCCCCTTGCGACTGCTTTTCCGTACCGCCCCGTCAGCTTCGCGTATATATTGCCGTGCTGTGCTGTCAATACGGCGGTAGTCCCTCCCGAGGTGCCGCCTCCGATGGTATTGGCCTCCGTCAGTATACAGCTAGCGCCCTTCTCCCGCAGCATATGTGCACAGAGCAGCCCCGCGATGCCGCCGCCTATTATAAGTACGTCCGTCTCTCTGTCTCCCTTAAGCTGCGGGAATGTCGGCATTTCCGCCGTCTCCTTCCATAGATACGTCACTGTCATTTCCTCCTTTGGTATTTATATTTATTATTTACCAAAGGAGAAGGGAATTATTTGCTCCGCATCACGTAAAAGTTACAATCATTCCGTAATTTTTTAATAATAATTGCAAGTTTTTCAACGGATACAGTCTCTTAGGGTGGTTGCCGGTCACAAAAGCACGGTGCTCCTCCCGACCTCATCCCCCTTAGCTGCCTGCAGCCCATTGTAATTTGCAAATACGGTCCATAAAAGGGAAAATGATTGCAAAAATATCTCGATTCTATGTTTTGGCCATAGTCGAAAAAACGTGCACGGTAAAGCGGCAAGCTTTACATGAAAAAAAGAGCTGAAACCCTTCGAATTTCAACTCTTTTAAATGGTGCGGCCTACCGGACTTGAACCGGTACGGTCTCCCACACGCCCCTCAAACGTGCGCGTCTGCCTATTCCGCCAAGGCCGCATATAATGTTTTATTTAACGCACTGAATCAGTACCTCTCTATTGTATAGATTCAGCGGTACTTTGTCAATAAAATAATTCATTTTTTCGCAAATTTTTTCATAAAATAGGCCTTTTACGCAATGCTTTATTTAGCTTTACGAAGATACTGAATATTCTATATTTTCTATTGCAATAATCGCCATTCATTGGTACAATAGTGTTACATATTTTGGATCAACAAACAATATAATCAAACCCCCAATATTTTAAAAGGATGTCTTCTGTCTTGAGACATCCTTTTAAAATATGGCATAAAAATACCAGCTCCTTCGATCCAAGCCAATTTCCCTGCAAAGCTTTCATCTTTCAGCTACCGATACCTTCGACTAACATTTTATATTACCCTTTTTCCGATCCTATGACCGTGATCTCGTCTTCGGTTCTTTAGCTTTCTTAAAGTTTCCGCTTTATCTCTTACCGGTCCTACTTCCCTTTTTACGTAGTCCCCGGTGGCTCAAATCTATGTAAGCTGGCATTCTCTTTGTTCTTCGTTATATACTTCTGGCGGAATCACCCTCTTTCCCATCTTACAGGCTTCTGCCCGTAAAGGTTATTTACAAGACATTAACTTTATATCGAAAAAGTCGTTTTGTCTTTTGTTGATATCATTATAACACCGAAGAATATACTATGCAAGAATTTTTTGAAAATTTTTAAAAGATATTTTATTCTGATTCCTCGTCCGATCCTCCTATATCTCCTCCAACAGCTCATCGAGGCTTTCCATCAGCTCACGCAGCCCTTCCGAGTTGTCGATAACGTAATCGGATCTCTTTATCTTGTCACTATCGCTCATCTGATTGTTTATCCTGCTTCTGACCTCTTCCTCCGTTGCGCTGTCGCGTCGGCACACACGCTGTATCCTCACCTTTTCGTCGGCCACGATCACCAGTACGAGATCGCATCTCGTATCAAGTCCCGCCTCAAAGAGCAGCGGCGCATCCAGCATGATCCCTATGTAGCGGCCGTCTCCTTCATCTCTGTATGAAGCAATCTGTCTGTCTATCTCTGCGATTATCTCCCTGAACATCACTTCATCCAGGCGCGCCTTTTTTCTTTCATCGCTGAATACTATGGCTGCCAGAGCCTTTCTGTCCAGACTTCCGTCAGGTCTGAGTATCTCTTTTCCTTTTTCTCCAAAGGGACCTTCGGGTCCGAAGATCCCGTCCAAAACGGGCAGCATATCGCTCCCGTCGGCAGTAAGGTTCCTGCTTATATCATCAGCGTCCACATGGGCAAAGCCGCGGCTTTTCAAATACTCCGCAGCCGTCGACTTCCCCGATCCTATACCGCCTGTCAATCCTAACACTTTCAGCATATCCTATCTCTCTTCTTCAAATCAGTTATTTAAGCTCGTACCAGTTGATCCCTTCATTGAGGTCCGCCCTGAGCTTCACTGCCATTTCAAAGGCAGATTCCATGTTTTCCACAAGGAGCTTTTCCACGGCTTCCTTTTCGTCTTCATACGTGTTTATTATCAGTTCATCGTGTACCTGCAGTATCAGCCGTGACCTGAGACCCTGATCCCTGAGGGCGTTGTATACCTTGATCATGGCGATCTTGATGATATCGGCTGCGCTTCCCTGGATAGGCGTATTCATGGCGAGTCTCTCTCCGATCTGCCTTACCATATACGCAGACGCCCTTATTTCCTTGATATATCGCTTTCTTCCCATGATGGTGGTGACATATCCGTTTTCCCTGCAAAATTCCACCTGACCGTCCATGAAGGCTTTTACGGCGGAATGTTTGCTGAAATACGTGTTTATATATTCCTCGGCATCCTTTCTGGTGATATGCAGCTCAGAGGAAAGTCCGAAGCTGCTCATGCCGTATATAACTCCGAAGTTGACGGCCTTGGCTCTGCTTCGCTCTTCTATGGTTATCTGATCCTCCGATACACCCAGCACGTTGGCGGCAGTTGCACGGTGTATATCCTCACCTCTGTTGAAGGCATCGATCAACGCCGCATCCTGAGACATATGTGCCAGCACCCTGAGCTCGATCTGCGAGTAGTCGGCTCCCACCAGAACGCATTCTTCCGATTCGGGAACGAAGGCTTTTCGCAGCTTTCTTCCCATCTCCTGCCTTATAGGGATGTTCTGCAGATTAGGCTCAGTACAGCTTATCCTGCCAGTGGTAGTCACCGTCTGGTTGAAGTGTGCATGTACCTTGCCGTCCCTGCTGCCTATGAGGGGGATGAGCCCGTCTATATACGTACTCTTGAGCTTTGCAAGAGTCCTGTATTCCAAAACTGCGGGAACTATCGGATGCTTATCCTTGATCTTTTCCAATATATCGGCACTGGTGGAATATCCGCGCTTCGTCTTCTTGCCTGCCGGAAGCCCCAGCTTTTCAAAGAGTATGTCTCCCAGCTGGAAAGGTGAATTCAGGTTGAAGGTCTCGCCTGCCATGTCGAATATCTTGGCGGAAAGCTCATCTATCTGCGTCGAAAGCATCTCTCCGAACTGAGTCAGCTCCTGCTTGTCGACCTTGAAGCCTTCCTTTTCCATGGCCGCCATTACGATGATGAGAGGAAGCTCTACCTGATACAGGATATTCTCAAGTCCCTCATCTGCCAGCAGTCCTCTTTGAACAGCCATGAGATTCAGCACGGCCGTACATACATCGAAGCCGTAATCCATATAAAGGCCCGTATCGTCTGAGAACATTTCCACCTGTCCTTTGTCCTCCACGAATTCCTTTTCATCCACAACGGTCATATGAAGGTATTCGTTGGAAAGGGCAGCAAGGCTGTAGCTGCTCCTTCCCGAATCCAGCACATACTGGGCTATAGCGGTATCGAAACCTGTCACAAAGCCGTCTGCACCCTTGCACATGAGCATGAAATAATCTCGCTTGAGATCGTGTCCCACAAGCACCGTGTCCTG
>JAETSS010000071.1 GCA_021769545.1 Eubacterium sp. | reverse complement strand
ACAGATCATCGGCCCCCATGGCTATGTTTTCCTCGGTAGCTGTGAATCTGCCGTTATTTCTCATGATGCCGCCTACGTTCCCAAGACCCAGCAGCAGATCCGTTTTTTCAAGGAGCGTCACATCCGCCCCCGCTTTTTTGGCGGCAAGGGCTGCGGCACAGCCGGACCAGCCTCCGCCTATTACGATAACTCTATACAAAAAAATCCCTCCCTGCTATATCCCTATCAGAATATGAAGCGGGAGAGATTTTTGTTCAAAAGAAATTCAGCAATACGGCAGCAGCTTGTTAATGATCTCAGCTTCGATGATCCTCGAATTGAAGCCGCCGTCTTCTTCATCGTAGGTAACGATCAGATTTTTCCACGGAACTATCCCTTCTAATGCATACATTTTCATCTTCCAATTATGCCTGTTCATGTACCTGTCATCGTTGACGAGCCCCGCATGCTCCAGATATTTCAGGCCCGCCTTCGTCAATATCGTAAAATCCGGCGCAAAGGAATACTGACGTATATACAGCATTTCCTCATAGCGATACGGGATACCGTAAAAATCCAGTTTTTCAGCGATTATCACCTCCGACTTGGAGCGTACTCTTAACCCTTTCGCCGTCACGTGCTCCTTTTCCCACGGATCATATGTACTCATTTCATAATCCGCCGCCAGCCACTTTGCCTTTATACGGTTCCAGTCCGCCTCGCCCTTATCCAGCAGCTCAGCATATCTATCCGGAAGCCTCTCTATTATGCTCCTATGGTCTATATCGCGATACTTATCCGTCAGCTTCTTAAGCCATCTGATATTTTCTCTGATCACAGACAGGGATTCCTCAAGATATCGCTTTCGCGCCAACGCATCGACAAGCTCGGGCCGCCCTGTTATGCCCTTCCTCTTTCCATCCAGATCGCAGCAATACTGTACCTTTCCGTCCGTCCCCTCGCCGACTCTCATTCCCAACTTTCCCGCCGGCAGCTTTTTCATTTCTTCTTCATACTTCTCCTTTAAAAATTCATGATGCGCTAGCAATTCTCTGAAATACGACGATATTTTTTCGATATTCATAATTATTCACCCTTTTCCCCTTCGTTTTTCTGCAAAGTCTTCTGTGTTTTCGATGTAAAACGTACTTATTTTAAAGTTTTTTGGATTTTATACACGTCTGATGTTAATCTTTTCTTTGGCATTTTCCTCAGCGGTATGCAAAGCATACTTTTTCTTTGGTTGTCGCGTATTTTTATGCAAAATACGCGGTGTTTTGTGTATATTCATGCATTTTGCATTATTATTCAAAAAAGCAGACGTGTATAAAATCGCATTTTCTTTGAATTATACACGTTTTTCTAATATTTATAAATACATGAATTTATTTCCTCGCACCATCTGCCCCTGACCGCTGCCCCCGCCGCCAAAAAACAAAACCACCGCCGGAGCCGGAGCAAATGCCCCGACCCTAAGCGGTGTCATCAAATCATATTTATTTTCCGCAACTGTTACAGCAGCTCTTTTCTCGAAAGGTTGATCCTGTTCTGGCTGTCGATCTCGGTGACTTTTACTTTCACGATATCTCCGACATTCATTACGTCCTCGACCTTTTCGACTCTCTTCTTTGCCATCTTGGAAATGTGCAGCAGTCCTTCCTTGCCCGGAAGTATCTCGATGAAGGCTCCGAAGGCCATTACTCTCGTTACCTTTCCCTCGTAGATCTCGCCCGGTTCAGGTTCCTTAAGCAGAAGCTCGATCTCTCTTACGCCTGCTTCGGCTGATTCCATATCAGGAGCTGCGATATATACAAGGCCCGTATCGTCGATATCGATCTTAACGCCTGTGTCAGCGATGATCCTGTTGATGGTCTTGCCTCCCGGTCCGATGACTGTTCTGATCTGGTCTGTCTCGATCTGCATCGAAATGATCCTCGGTGCGTAAGGTGACAGCTCTGCTCTAGGCTCAGGCAGCTCGTCCAGCATTTCCTTCATGATGTGCATCCTGCCTTCGTATGCCTGCTTCAATGCCTTCTGCAGGATTTCCTTGGAAAGTCCGTGTACCTTGATATCCATCTGGATAGCCGTAACGCCCTTTGCAGTACCTGCTACCTTGAAGTCCATGTCTCCCAGGAAGTCTTCCATTCCCTGTATGTCGGAAAGGATAGCCATCTTGCTTGTTCCGTCTTCTTCGACTCTTTCGATGAGTCCCATGGCGATACCTGCTACAGGAGCCTTGATAGGAACGCCTGCGTCCATCAGAGCAAGACAGCTTCCGCATGTGGAGCCCATTGATGTGGATCCGTTGGAAGATAATACTTCGGAAACGACTCTGATAGCATAAGGGAATTCCTCTTCATCAGGAAGCACAGGAAGCAGCGCTCTTTCTGCCAGTGCTCCGTGTCCTATCTCTCTTCTTCCCGGGCTCTTCATTCTTCCGGCTTCGCCTACTGAATAAGGAGGGAAGTTATAGTGATGCATGTATCTCTTTTCGGTCTGCTCCGTGATGCCGTCGATGGTCTGGGCTTCTCCGAGAGGTCCCAGTGTCGCTACCGACAGTACCTGAGTCTGTCCTCTTTTAAAGAGGCCGGAGCCGTGTGTTCTCGGCAGTACCGACGAATCACACCAGATCGGTCTTATTTCGTCAAGCTTTCTGTTATCAGGTCTGATACCGTCGTCCAGTATCATGCTTCTTACCTGTTCTTTTGTTATTGCATAGAGCACGTTACCGATATCCTTGCCGTTGTCCGGATAGATTTCTTCAAAGTGTTCCTTTGTTTCAGCTTCCACTGCATCCATATTGTCAAGACGCTCCATCTTGTCATAGGTCTGGATGGCAGCTCTCATCTTGTCTTCCGCATAGTCTCTTACTGCCGCTTCGATATCCTCGGGAACCTTGTAAAGCTCGATCTCCATCTTAGGCTTTCCTACTTCTGCCACTATCTGCTCGATGAATTCTACGATCTTCTTGATCTCTTCATGTGCGAACATGATAGCTTCCAGCATGGTCTCCTCGGGAACCTCCTGTGCTCCGGCTTCCACCATCATTATGGCATCCTTGGTTCCTGAAACGGTCATATGCATGGTGCTCTTTTCTCTCTGCTCAAGAGACGGGTTGATGACGAACTGTCCGTCGACCATTCCCACCAGCACCGAGCCCGTAGGACCTTCCCATGGAATATCTGATATAGCCAGCGCTACGGACGAACCTATCATCGCTGCGATCTCCGACGGTGCATCGTAGTCTACGCACATAACCGTCGCAACTACCTGTACGTCATTGTAAAAGCCCTTCGGGAACAGCGGTCTTAACGGTCTGTCCATGAGTCGTGAGTTCAGTACGGCTCTCTCGCTGGGTCTTCCCTCTCTCTTGATGAATCCTCCCGGGATCTTTCCCGCAGCATACATCTTTTCCTCATAGTCGCATGACAGAGGGAAAAAGTCGATGTCAGGTCTCGGTTCCTTGGATGCGCATGCCGTTACGTTAACGACCGTGTCTCCGTATTTTACCATGACCTGTCCGTTAGCCAGCTCGCAGACCTTGCCGATTTCCAGTTCCAGCAATTTGCCGCCGATGGCTGTCTTGAATGTTCTGTAATCAGTAAATTTCATAATAAACAACTACCTCCTGTTTATTCTTTCTTTAACTACTTCCAACTACTTTCCCGCACCGTATGGATGCTGCAGCGCTTATGTGCCCTGCATTTATACTGATGCGCTTCCCGTAATAATAAAGGCGGGGTTATCAACTGCCCCGCCTAAATTTTAAGTTTAATTTACTTTCTCAAACCTAAACGAGCAACCAGATCTCTGTATCTTTCAAGATCCTTTTCCTTTAGGTAATTAAGAAGGTTTCTTCTCTGTCCTACCATCTTCAAAAGACCTCTTCTTGAGTGGTGGTCCTTCTTGTGAACCTTAAGGTGCTCATTAAGATCGTTGATTCTGTAAGTGAGTATAGCTACCTGTACCTCAGGGGAACCTGTATCTCCCTCTTTTAACTGATACTCTTTGATGATTTCCGCTTTCTTTTCTGTAGTTATCATTTCTTTTCCTCCTTATTTGTCATTCGCCTGCAGCCGAGCCCTCGTCGGAGTTTCGACGGACTAAGCCGTAGGTAAAAATTCGAACATCTTATGTTACCATATCCGTAAGGCTATTGCAAGCAGCATTTTCATGTAATACGCATCTACCTGTCCGCAAACCACGCCTTCATGGTAGTCAGCACATGGACCAGCTGCTCCTCCGTTATGATGTACGGCACCATGGCATACATGTAGTTGAGGAAAGTCCTGCTGTACACGCCCTTTTCATATGCAAAGTGCCGGAAGCCGTCGATGTCTGAGCTGTTATGGACTTCTATGCACACGCAGCCTCCCATTATACGTATCTCTCTGATACGCGGGTCTTCAAAGCCTGCCATTTCCTTGCGGGCTATCTCCGTTATCCGGGCGATCTTCGACATGTAATCGTCGCGTTCAAAGATTTCTATGGCTTTCAGCGCCACGCTGCAGGCAAGGGGATTTCCCATGAAGGTCGGTCCATGCATCAGGGCCTTGTCGGGATCGTCGTCGTAGAAAGCGTCGTAGACCTTGTGGCTTGCCACAGTGACGGCATGTCCGATGTATCCGGCTGTCAGGGCTTTGCCAAGCACCAGTATATCGGGAAGTACAAGGTCTGCCACGAATCTGTTGCCGGTACGCCCGAAGCCCGTCGCCACCTCGTCGAAGATCAGCAGCACATCGTACTCATCACATAGCTGCCTTGCCCTTTCCAGAAACGAAACGTCGTACATCAGCATGCCGCCTGCTCCCTGCAGCAGCGGCTCAACGATAAATGAATTAAGCTCGCCGTGATGCTCCGCGAAGACCTTTTCCAGCGAGGGGATATCAGTCGGCACATGGATCACATTCCCGCTTTGTCCCTGGTATTTCAATATGAAATGATAATCCTCGTCGTCGCCTATCTCCATGGTCTTGAATGTGTCGCCGTGATAGCAGTTTTCAAGGGACAGCACTTTGTTTTTTGCCGTATTTCCCTTGTTTATATAGTATTGAAGCGCCATTTTCAGCGCCACCTCCACGGCAACGCTGCCGGAGTCTGAAAAAAAGCAGTAGTCGAGATCGCCCGGAAGCCACGACCTTAGCTTTTCCGCCATCTTCAAAACAGGCTCTTGGGTGAGCCCTCCCATCATCACATGGGAAAATCTGTCTACCTGCGATTTGATGGCCTCATTCAGCTCGGGATGCTTATAGCCGTATATGGTGCTCCACCAGGACGAAACGGAATCTATCAGCTTTTTATCTTCTGTATACAGATATACTCCCTCCGCGTCGACTATCTTATACGGTTCTTCCATGGTTTTCATCTGCTGATACGGATACCAGATCATTTCATTTCCTCCTTTATATGATTCATTCATACAGCTCTGCCAGATATGCCGCGTCCACGTCCAGCGAGGTGTCTCCGTCCTTTACGCATGCGATGGTTCTGAGCCCCGTCATGTATTCACACATCCTGATATTGTCCTCCTCCATCACATCGCTTTCATGGAAATGATTGAAGATCATGCCCTTGACGGGGATGCCGCGGGCTTTCATATATTCATATGTCAAAACGAGGCTGTTTATGGTCCCGAGTCCTGCATCCGCAACGATCAGACACGACAGCCCCAGCTCATTTATCACATCCTCAAGCCATATTTCCTTTTCGTCAAAGCATATTGGACACAGGATGCCGCCGCTGCCCTCCACCGTTACGTACTCATGCCCTGCGCAGACCTCATCGAATCCGCGTTTCACAACGTCAAGCTCCACGGGATTCCCTTCGATGCGCGATGCAAGATGGGGCGATACCGCCGTCTCGTATATGTACGGGCACATTTCCTCCAGGGGCTGCGAGATCCCCGATACTGTCTTTACGTGAAGTGCGTCGCCCGGTATCAGACTCCCGTCGTCTCTGCGGTCGTTGCCGCTCATGGCGGCCTTGTAATACGCCGCATCCATGCCGGCCTCCCGCAGCTTCTTTGCCATCAGCCCTGCTACGAAGGTCTTGCCTACATCTGTTCCGGTTCCCGTTACGAATATCTTCTTTGCCATTTCAAAACCTCACTTTATATCCTAACTCATCCAGCAGCTTCTTATCCGTATCGACGGTTATTCCCGCCGTAGTCAGCATATCCCCCGATATGGCGGCATTGGCTCCGCTCTCAAAGCAGATTTTGCCTTTGTCCTCAAGGAGTCCTCTGCCTCCCGCCAGTCTTATGTTTCCGTCGGGAATCAGAAAGCGAAATACCGCCACACACCTTGCCGCTTCCTCCGCCGTCAGCGTTTCATTGTTTTCATAAGGCGTGCCTTTTATGGGATTCAGCAGGTTCACAGGAACGGATCTTACACCCAGCTCCCGCGCCGTTATCACCATATCTATCTTGTCTTCTGCAGTCTCACCAAGTCCCATGATGCCGCCGGAGCACAGCTCAAGTCCTGCCCTTTCCACAGACCTGATGGTCTCGATCTTTTCATCATATGTATGTGTAGTGCAGACCTGCGGGAAGTACCTCCGCGATGTTTCCAGATTGCAGTGGACCCTCGATGCTCCCGCCGCCTTGAGCTTCATGAACTGTTCCTCGTCCAGCAGCCCCAGAGATACGCACACCTGCAGAGATGTCTCGCGCCTTATGGCGCGGATGGTTTCACAGAGACTGTCCACCTCCGGCTCCGAAAGACGTTTTCCCGATGTCACTATGGAAAATCGCAGGACGCCTTTTTCATCGTTGTATCTGGCTTCCTTTAAGATTTCCTCCGTGGAAAGCAGACCG
>JAETSS010000070.1 GCA_021769545.1 Eubacterium sp. | reverse complement strand
CGGCTCCGAAAACGGATGAGCCGGCAACTACTATCTCCACACCGGCATCGGTGACGGATCTCACGTTATCCAGATTGATGCCTCCGTCGATCTCTATCTTGAAATCCAGCTTCTTCTCACGCTTTATCATATCCAGGGCTCTCACCTTATCGAGGGCTGAGGATATGAATTTCTGACCGCCGAAGCCCGGATTCACCGACATGATGAGGACCATATCCACATCGTCGAGACAATAATCGAGAGCTGACAGCGACGTTGCCGGGTTCAGCGCTACGCCTGCCTTTGCTCCCATGGATTTTATATGCTGCAATGTCCTGTTGAGATGCGTGCATGCCTCCTGATGCACCGTGATGTATTCTGTCTGATCCGTAACGAAATCCTCAAGGTATTTATCGGGATCCTCTATCATCAGATGCACATCAAAGGGCATGGCTGTCTTTCCCAGCAGGCTCTTCATAACGGCGGCTCCAAAGCTTATATTTGGAACGAAATGACCGTCCATCACATCCACATGGATGAGATGGGCTCCTGCCGTTTCGATCCTTTTCACGCTTTCTCCCAGCCGTGAAAAATCCGCCGATAATATGGATGGTGCCAGTTGTATCATATCTGCTCCTCCTAATACTGTTTAGATGCTCTTATTTCGTCGAGCATACTCTTATATGATTCATATCTGTTTTCGTCTATTTCACCGTTTTCCAGGGCTTTTCTCACCTGACAGTCCGGTTCCGCCACATGCAGACAGTTGCTGTATCTGCAGTTTCCGAGCCTTGCGGCTATCTCGGGGAAAAGGTGCTGCAGCTCGTCCTCGTCTGCCTCCAGTATGTCGAAGGCCGTAAAGCCCGGCGTATCGAAGACTTTCGTGTCGCCTGCATCATCGATGGCAAAAAGCTCCGAGTGCCTCGTGGTATGCTTACCGCGCTGCGACTTTTCGCTGATGTTTCCCGTTTCCGCCATGGCTTCGGGGATAAGTCTGTTCAATATCGTAGACTTGCCTACTCCCGACGGTCCCGCAAGAGCCGATGCTTTTCCGCCGATAAGCTCCCTAAGCTCATCGAAGCCCGTCCCCGCGGTGCAGTCAAGGCATACCACGGGATATATGCTGCCGTATATATTTTTCAGCAGATCTATGTTATCCTGTGCCTTGCGGCTCTTCTTTCCATGAGCGGCATCCGCAAGATCGCATTTGTTTATGCATATCACGATATCCGTTCCGGCCCTTTCAGCCATGACCAGAAATCTGTCTATGACCGGGATCACCGGAGCAGGTCTGGCTGCCGCCGTCACTATGATGAAGCAGTCAACGTTTGCCACGAAGGGCCGTATGAAGCTGTTTTTTCTCGGGAGGATGTCCGTTATCAGACTGTCGTCATTGTCGGGTATTACCTCCATCATCACATGATCCCCCACGGCCGGCTTGATGTCCTGCTGCTTGAAGACGCCCCGCGCTTTGCATCTATAGACTTCATCGCCGGATTTTACATAATAAAACCCGGCGATCCCTTTTACGATCGTACCCTCTAAACGATCGGCTTCTTTTATTTTATCGCGTTTACTCATCATCTTCTTCGCTGCTGCTTGACGGCTGCGTCGGCTGCGGTTCAGGCTTCTTGCCCTTGCTTACTCTGATCTTCACCGATGTTCCCTTATCAAGCTGGGCATTGGCATCGTACTGCTGCCACATTACCTCTCCTTCGGCATAGGTACTGCTGTAGTCATAGCTTACTTCGCCTGCCCTAAGTCCTGCATTGATCAGCGCAGCCTGCGCATCTCCGATAGGTTTACCTACCAGATAAGGCACTACAGCCTTGGCCTTGGAGCCGTCGCTTACCACTACGTTTATCGCGGTGCCCTTTTCCGCCTTGGAGCCCGGCTTAGGATCCTGACTCAAAACAGTTCCTGCAGGTTCCTCACTGGCTTCCTCCGTTACATCTCCAAGAGTGAAACCGGCGGCTTCCAGATATGAACGCAGATCTTCCTCCATTTTCCCTTCAAGATCAGGGACTTCACCGTCTCCCAGGCCCTTGCTTATATTTACCCTGATGGTGCTTCCCGTCTTTATCTTGGTGCCTGGCTTAGGATCCTGCGATACGATCCTGCCCTTTTCCACCTCTTCGCTTACTACCTCGTCTGCCTTCTTGACCTTGATATCGTATTCCTCAGCTGCCTGCTGCGCTTCCTCCAGCGTCATGTTCTTGAAGGTCGGAGCTTCTATCTCCTTGCCTCCCAGAAGACCTGTAGCGAAGGCCACCACTACGCCCAGAACGATAGCCGCAACTACCGCCGCGATTATGATTATCAGCTTTTTCTTCTTATCCATCGGCTTTTTCTTGCCGTTCTTTTTCTTCCTGTCTTCTTCGTACTCATCCTCGTATTCGCCGTCATCGTAATCCGTCTCGGCGATAGGGCCGTTCTGCTGACGCATTCCCTGTATCGTACCTGTCTTTCCGCCCATGAGAACGGAATCGCCTACTACGCTTCCTATGAATTCCAGATTGTTGAGAGCTTCGATGAGCTCGTCTGCCGATGCGTATCTGTTGACCGGATACTTATCCGTACATTTCAGGATGATATGCTCAAGAGCGGGCGGAACTCCGTCCACCAGTTTGGACGGCGGTACCATCTCGCCGTTTATATGCATCAGCGCGATGTTTACCGGATTGTCTCCGTCAAAGGGTACTCTTCCCGTAAGCATCTCATACATAACGATACCGAGAGAATATATATCGGACTTTTCATCCACATATCCGCCTCTTGCCTGTTCAGGCGAGAAATAGTGGACGGAGCCTATGATCCCGTCAGTATTGTCGACTATCGTTGCTGCGTTTACCGCCTTGGCGATACCGAAGTCCGTTATTTTAGCCGTGCCGTTTGGAGTTATCATCACGTTATGGGGCTTGACGTCCCTGTGGATGATGTGATTCCTATGTGCGAAAGACAGTGCCGCCGCTATCTGCTTCGATAGAGCGATCACCTTGGGATATGACATGGAGCCCTGCGCCTTTATATAGTCGCTGAGTGTCTTTCCTTCGATAAGCTCCATAACTATGTAATGGATATTTCCTTCTCTTCCTACGTCGTAGATATTCACGATATTGGGATGCGACATGCTGGCTGCCGCCTGCGATTCTCTTCTGAAGCTGTCTATGAATTTATGGTCGTTGATAAACTGCGGCTTAAGGATCTTGATGGCCACAAAACGGTTAAGCAGCTTATCCTTTGCTTTGTATACTACAGACATACCGCCTTCACCTATTCGCTCAAACAGCTCGTATCTGCCTGCAAGAACTTTATTGCTCATAACTTCCTCCTATAATTTTTCTTATATCTTCAAACAAATTACTGTGATATTGTCTCTTCCGCCGGATTCTATGGCTTTGTCTACGAGCCTCGCGCAGGTGTCGTTCATATTGCCGTCTCCGCTGAGGATGTCTATTATCCCCTCTGCCGGCACCTCTCCGTAAAGTCCGTCCGAGCACAGCATCAGTATATCGTCCTTGGATACCTCTACTCTGTAGAAATCCGGGGCCACGAATACGTCCGCTCCCAGCGCCTTTGTTATTACATTCTTCTGCTCGTGATTCTCGGCTTCCTCCTCCGTGATAACGCCCTTGTCTATCAGCTCGTTGACATAGGTGTGGTCTCTGGTAAGTCTTTTGAGTCTGCCGCCTCTGAAAAGATATGCTCTGCTGTCTCCCAGATTCACTATGTAAGCGGCTCCCATATAAATATATGCCAGCACTACCGTCGTAGCCATGCCTCTGTTCTGTTCGTCATCGATACCCATGTTGTATATCTTGTCGTTGGCAAGCTCTATCGCCTCTGCAAAAAAACCGAATATATCTTCGGGGCTTTTGCAGCTTCGCAGATCATTGCCGTTTACGAACCTGGCGATCTCGCTGACTGCAGTCCTGCTGGCCACCTCTCCCGAGTTGTTTCCCCCGACTCCGTCGGCAACGATATAAACATCATGGCTGGGGATCACGAAACAAGCATCTTCGTTTTTTTCACGAACAATACCTTTGTTGCATTTAAATCCTATCTGCACCATTATCTCTATCTGCCCTTTCCTTTCTTGGGATCGTTTATAATAGATTTTTGCTTCTCTCCATCACGCATATGAAAAATCCGTCCGTTCCGTTTACGTTAGGCAGCAGCAACGTCCTTTCTATCTTTTCAAATGCAGGATTCTTCTTCAGGAACGCTTCCACGACCCTTTCATTTTCCTTAGGGTTTACCGTACATGTGCTGTACACCAGTCTGCCTCCCGGCTTCACATATCCGGAGGAGGCCGAAAGTATCGCCAGCTGCTTTTTAGGCAGTAGCTCCATTTCCTCGGTAAGCTCCTTGTATTTTATTTCAGGCTTCCTTCTCACTACTCCCAGACCGGAGCACGGAGCGTCCACCAGAACTCTGTCAGCCTTCTGCAGCATGGACGAATCGACTCTCGTGGCATCCCACGATCTCGTTTCTATGTTGATTATCCCAAGCCGCTTTGCTTCCTTATCTATCAGATCAAGCTTTCGCCTGTATATATCGGATGCTATGATCCTTCCCGTATTATTCATCCTCTCTGCTATGGCCGTCGTCTTGCCACCCGGAGCCGCACATACATCCATTACGGTCTCTCCGTGCTTAGGGTCCAGCTTTTCGGCCACCAGCATCGAGCTTTCATCCTGAGGTGTGAACATCCCCAGCTTATACATATCCGTGCTCAGTATCCTGCTGCCTTTTATGTTCAGCGCATTCTGGCACAGCTTCCCTTCCTCTACTTCATAATTCTTTTCCCTGAGCTTGTTTATCAGGTCGCGCTTCATCACTCTAAGCCAGTTGAGTCTGACCGTCATAGGAGGTGTTTCGTTGCCTGCCGCCAGCAACGACTCCACGAAGTCAGTGCTGTAGTATTCCAGCCAAAGCTCTACTATCCAAGGTGCATACGAATATTTCACCGACAGATACTTCACTTCGTCCTCGCTTCTGTCTGGAAGACTGAGCTGCAGCTTCTTGTTGAGATACTCTCTGAGCACTCCGTTTACGAGACCGCTTTTGCTCCTGCAGTATTTTTTCGCCAGCACCACGCTCTCGTTGACGGCTGCATATTCCGGAACAGAGTCCATATAGCCAAGCTGGTAAATACCCATCCTTATTATGTTCAGCTCCGGTGTTTTGAGACTTCCTATACCGTTCTTAACAAGCTGGTCGATATAGTGGTCCAGCAAGAGCTTGTTTTCCAAAACACCATAAACCAGCTCACGTACGAAACTGTGCGAATTAGGCTTATTGATTATTATCTGATGGTTTATTGCTAGGTTCGAATAGGCTCTTTTAGATTCCACATCAACAAGCGATAAATACGCTGTTTTTCTGTTAACATCCATCAATCCTGCCTCCTGATCATTAAAATTCTGATTAAATTAGCTACCGCTGTCGCAAGAGCCGCCACATATGTCATCGCCGCTGCCGACAATACCTTTCTGGCACCTCTCGATTCAGCCTCATCTATTATTCCAAGCTCAACAAGCTGCCTTATCGCTCTTTTGCTGGCATCGAATTCCACCGGCAGCGTCACCGTATGGAACAGCACCACAACCGCGAAGAATATTATGCCTATATTGAATATCAGATTGCCCGTGGTAAGATTTCCCTGCCAGATTATCACAAGGCCTATCAGAAGCAGCGGCCACGATGCCGTAGATACAAGACTCACCACAGGTGCTATTGCATTTCTGAACCGCAAAAATCCATACGCCGTCCCGTCCTGTATGGCATGGCCCGATTCGTGGGCCGCTATACTGACGGATGCGATGGATGTCCCGTTATATACCTGATCAGACAATCTCATTATGTCTTTCGAAGGATCGTAATGATCAGTAAGCGTCCCGGCTACCATCTCTATCTTCACATGGCCAAGACCGTTGCTGTCCAGTATCCTTCTGGCAGCCTGCCGTCCCGTTATGCCCCGTCTGTTGGCCACGCCCAGATATTTTCTGTAGGCGCTCTTTACCTTGCTCTGTGCAAATAACGTAAAGATGATGGCGGGGATCAGTAATATCACCGTAGGATCAAACATACCGAAATACATATACTTTCCTCCATTATCATTTTATCCTAAAACCGTACCGATTTCAATGGAATTGCCCTTTAAATATTCCTTTACGACAACTCTTTTTTTACCCGGCATCTGTATCTGCGTCACTCTCAGGACTTCCCCTCCTGCAGCGATATCGATACCGTCCGCATCAGCCTTCAATACGCTTCCGTCTGCAGCGTCTGCGGCATCCGTCCCGATGCCTGCCGCTTCCGCCTTCCACAGCTTCATCATTCGGTCGCCGTAGTACGCATATGCGCCGGGCCATGGATCGAAGGCTCTTATGATACGCTCTATCTGTTCCGGTTTCATCGAAAAATCTATATGCCCTTCTTTTTTCGAGATCATCGGTGCATAAGTGGACTCATCGTCCTTCTGCTTCTCACCCTGGATCTTTCCAAGCTGGGGGATGGTCTTTATCAGCAGTTCCGCGCCCATCTGTGCCAGTTCGTCATGAAGCTGCTGTCCCGTCTTCCTGCCGATGGGAGTCGACGCTTTTGCCAGCATATCGCCTGTGTCGAGTCCTTCCTCCATATACATTATCGTTATTCCCGTTTCCTCGTCTCCCTCTATGATGGCTCGCTGTATGGGAGCCGCTCCTCTGAATCTCGGAAGGAGAGAGCCGTGTATATTGACGCAGCCACGTGCAGGTATGTCCAGCACTTCCATTGGGAGTATCTGACCGTACGCCGCCACCGCGATGAGATCAGGCTCTGCCG
>JAETSS010000069.1 GCA_021769545.1 Eubacterium sp. | reverse complement strand
CACTTAAAATAAAATCACAATACGACTCCATTTGGGATTGTCGGCGGAGTCAGGCAAGGTTCACCATTCTTCAGAAAGGAGGACGCACTATGAAAAGATCATGTACATTATGCGGCTGCTTTTACGGCGACATGCATATATTCAAAACAGGCCACGTATGTGAAGACTGTCTTCAGCAGCTGAAATCTGATTTTCAGGCAGACAGCCAGGTGCGCCACAGAGATTAATACCGAACCTCATTTCCTTCGCCGGCCCTTCCTGATGGAGTCCCCCTTTCTCTTTTCGGCAGCAAGACGCTTCCTGGTCTTTGGCTTCATGACAGAGTATCCGAAACGTCCGATCTCACGTCTCTGCAGAGCAAAATAGTGGCCGTGGTTATACGCCACCAGCCCCGCTTCATCAAGGCACAGCCTTCCGTTATCATCCATCAGATCGCTGTCCACCGATACGCTTACGATCTCGGCAATGAACATGTCGTGAGTGGGATATTCCTTCTTCTCTATCACCCTGCATTCGATGTTGACAGGTGATTCCTCTATGGAAGGACAACTCACCACACGGCTCTCGGATGCCGTCAGCTTCTGCTCCTTGAATTTATCCGTGTCGCGTCCCGATCTAACTCCGCAGAAGTCCGCCGCAAAAGCCAGCTTCTCCGTAGTAAGGTTGATCACGAACTCTCCTGTTTTTTCTATAAGATCATGAGAAAATCTCGACTTTCTCACGGAAACATACGTTATCGGGGGATCGGAGTTTATTATCCCTGTCCACGCTATCGTTATGATGTTGCTGATCTCTCCGTCTCCGCAGGATACCATCACTGCCGGAACGGGATTCAGCATCGTCCCCGGTTTAAATACTGTTTTCGCCATCTTTATCGCTCCCGTTATTTCCTGAGTTTATCAAGTGTTCCCGCAAAATCCGCAGGAACAGGACTTTCAAATTCCATATACCCGCCGGTGGAAGGATGTATGAATCCCAGCACTCCGGCATGCAGCATCTGCCGCTTCACACCCAGCCTGTTTCCGGCAGGTCCGTAAAGCTCGTCGCCCAAAAGCGGGTGCTTGATATGAGCCATATGGACCCTTATCTGATGGGTCCTTCCCGTTTCCAGCGCCGCCTCTATCAATGTGAACTGCCCGAAACGCTCAAGTACACTGTAATGGGTCACCGCATGTTTTGAATTGATATCCGTCACCGCATTGCGCAGTCTGTTCTTCGGGTCCCTTCCTATGGGCCTGTCTACCGTGCCTTCGTCTTCCCTGATGTTGTTGTAGACGATGGCCTTATACCTTCTGGTTATGGAATGCTCCGCAAGCTGCTCCGACAGCGCGTTATGGGCCTTATCGTTCTTGGCCACCATCAGAAGTCCGCTGGTGTTCTTATCTATCCTGTGTACTATGCCGGGTCGGATGACCCCGTTTATGGAGGAAAGCTCATGGCCGCAATGATGCATCAGAGCATTGACCAGCGTTCCCGTATAATTTCCGACTGCCGGATGAACCACCATCCCTGCCGGTTTGTTCACTACCAGCAGGTCATCATCCTCGTATACTATGTCAAGGGGTATATCCTCCGCTTCCACCTCCAGCTTTCTAGGCTCGGGGATCTCTATTTCAACAACCTCTCCGGCCGATGCCTTATGCTTCTTGGAGGTGCAAAGCTGCCCGTTCACGGTTATCCTGCCGTTTTCGAAGAGCTTCTGTATAAAGCTTCTGGAGCATTCCTCAAGAGAAGCGGAAAGCACCAGATCCAGCCTTGTCCCTTCCATATCCTCCGTTACAGTCAGCTCCGTTTTTTTCAAAATATTATCGCTGCTTCCCATTTTCCCTCTTTCCTTCCAGAAAAATAACATCCACCAGCAGCAGGCCGCAACCGACGCATATGAAAATATCCGCTATATTGAATACCGGAAAATCCATAAAAGGTATGAATCTGCAGTCGAACATATCGACCACATAGCCCTGACATAGCCTGTCTATGAAATTGCCTATGCCTCCGCCGCATATGAAAGCTACGGAAATCAGCATCGATCTGCTCCACGAGCTGCGCTTGATGAAAATCAGCACAAGTCCCGCGGCAAGGGCCACGGCAGGCAGCACGATCAGTATAAGCCACTGCTGCTCCCACATGCTGAATGCCGCCCCCCGGTTCTGGACATAGGTTATGTGAAATACATTTTCTATGACAGGGATCGTCTGCCCCACCTCCATGCCGGAGGAAATGAAGTATTTCACCGTCTGATCTGCTATTATCACAGCGGCAACTATTAAATAACAAAAAATCATATGAATACGAAAATGGGGCGTGAACGCCCCGCCTCCTCTATTATTTATTATTTTGGATTTCTGACATGTCTCACGGTAGCCTGGCTCTTGACATTGCCGCCGTTCTGATAATTGTACGTCCCGGCTTTAGGCGCAGGTGGATCCAATATCACGTCCGTTACCGGTGCCTGAGGAAGATCGTCAAAATCGTCTACTCCAAGCTCCGGAAAAATGTCGCCACTCAAGGACTCGAATCTCTGCAGCTCCGACTCCAAAAGCTGCTTGTATCTCGTCCTGAAATCTATGAATCTGCTCTTCATGGCCGCGCTTTCCTCTGCGATCCTGTCTGCATTTTCCTTTGCTTCCTTCTGCATCAGCTGTGCATCCAGCTCTGCATTCTTGAGCAGTATGTTGGCACGCTTTTCCGCGCTTGCGGAAATATCGGCCATCAGCGACTTGGCAGCCTCCAGCGTCTCCACTACGGTGCCTTCGGAGCCTCTGTATCGTTCGAGTTCTTCAACCAGTCTGCTGTTTTCTTCCTTTGTCTGTCGCAGCTCACTGAGAAGCCGTTCCAGATCGACCGTTATCTCATCGAGAAACTGATTGACTTCATCTTCCTTATAGCCTCTTACGCCTCTCGAAAATTCCTTTTCCTGTATATCTATCGGTCTGATCATAGTTACCCCTCCTTATTTCCATGGATTTACGTCGTCCGCATTTCCTCCCGCAAAGTTATATGGCTTGTTTTCTCCCTCTGCGAAGATGGCTACGTTTTCAGGTGCAAATACGAAGATGTTGTTTGCCACCTTCTGAACGTTTCCGTTGAGAGCGTATGTAGCGCCTCCCAAAAAGTCGAATATCTTTCTTGCGGTATCCGAATCGAGCTTTTCGAGGTTCACGATTATAGGCTTCCTGCTCTTGAGGCTGTCCACCAGCTTGGAGCACTCGTCAAAGCCCTTGGGCTCTATGACCACCAGCTTGAATGCATTGGTAAGTGCCTTTACCGTTCTGTTCTGCATAGGCACTACGTTGCTGCTGTCGTCTTTGTGCTGCTGAGAGGTAAGCGGCTGTCTCGTCTCGACAGGCTTCCTGTCATAATTGTATTCCTCTTCGATTTCTTCTTCAAAACCGTCTTCTTCGTATTCCTCAAATCCCATCAGGTCCTTGAACTTGTTAAAAACTCCCATGAGTACCTCCTACTTCTTACTATAATCTCTCTCGCCGAAAATGGCGCTTCCAACTCTTACAAGATTTGATCCCGCCTGTATAGCTACAGGGAAATCATGGGACATACCCATGGATAAATATTTGAAATCCAATCTTGGATGATCGATGGCTCCCAACTGATCATACTGCTTCTTCACTTCATCAAAATATATCTTTATTTCCTCAGGATCATCTGCATAAGGCGCTATGCACATGAGACCTCTTATCCTGACATTTTCACACGTCTCGAGGATCTCCCTTATCAGCGACTCCGTCTCCTTGGTCGTGATCCCGAACTTGCTTTCCTCCTGCGCGGAATTCACCTGGATAAGGATATCCATCGTAATATCCTTTCCCGCCGCCCGCTTGTTTATCTCCGCCGCCAGCTTGTATGAATCCACTGAATGTATCATGGAGACCTTATCTATGATGTATTTCACCTTGTTGGTCTGCAGATGACCTATCATATGCCACCTTACAGGCTTCACATCATCATACTTGTCCATTATTTCCTGTACTTTATTTTCGCCTATGTCCGTAACTCCGGCATCTATCGCTATGTTTATCTCCTCCGGAGTCCTTGTCTTGCTTACGGCTACCAGCAAGACGTCATCGGCGCTTCTTCCGCATTCCTCTACGGTCTGCCTGATCCTGTCATTGACCGTAGCCAGATTTGCTCTTATATCCTCCATGGCTAATCCTCCTCCTTCATCAGATCATCCTCCAATGCACTTGACGGATGCTTCAGCACCTCATCATATACGTCTACCGTATACACCTGATTTCCTTCATCGTCTATAAAGGTGGAATCCTCTACTACCGACTGCTTATCGTTGTAGGAAATGACCTTTATCCTGGTAAATATGTAGTCGCCGTTCTTGTCCTTTACGTATACTCCCTTGACGCCGTCCTTTTCAATGATGCATTTATTATCCACTATGAGGCCTTCATTGTCGCTTGTGACAATGGACATATCCTCGGCTCTGCTCTCACAGAATGCGGAATAATATACATCCAGATAGAATATCACCCTGTAGTCCCCGTCTTCCTCCTTCTTTATCTTATATACTTCGGCGGCTACGGAGCCTTCCGGCAATTCCAGAGTCACATCCTTCCCTTCGGAATACGATTCCGCTGTTTTCTTATCTATCCAGCACAGCACATACCATCTGTCATCTGCCGACACCTTATAGAGCGGCTCTCCTTTTATCGCCGAATTTCTATCGAGATTGACGGAATCGTATGACAGAGTCTCCACCGTGCTTCGCTTCACCTTCTCCATGTTTTCCGGTGTGAAATAATCTTCATACCCGTCTATGGTAAGGCTGAACACGCCGCTTATAGGCGCATTGTAATCCTCCGAAACGCCTTCATAGCCCTTGAGCCTGTCCGTGTATTCGGTGAATCTTGCTTCCTTGTCATTGGCCTCGGCCTCTATGGATACAAGCGGATGTCCTTTCTTCACCGCAGTCCCTACGCTTACAAGGTATTGAAGATTTCCCGATTCCGAAGCGATCCCAACGCTTTCATCCTTTATAAAATAGCCCTTGGTCTCATAGGCTATCTTAAGATCCCCCGGCTCCAGTATCTGAGTGGTCTCGAATATATCCGTCACCTTAGGCAGGATCTCAACAACGATATATAGTAGAAGCAATGCTGCCAGATAAATACATATTGCTTTTTTTGTCTTCTTACTGAGTTTAGTTTTCATCACTTTATTTTACACCAAAGATTTACAGCTTGCAATGTACTATAACTCTATTTTAATTATTTCTTCCAGTATTTTTCTCTCGTCTTTGGAAAAATCACGCTGCTCCTTTACAAAACGTTCAAATAAGTCAGGCCTGCGTTCCTTTGTAAGGAGCAGCGACTCTCTGAACTTCCACAGATCGATCAGCTTATGATTGCCGCTGACAAGGACCTCCGGCACCTGCATGCCGCGGTATTCTCTCGGCTTCGTATACTGAGGATGCTCCAGCAGTCCCGAATATATGGACTCGTCCAGAGCGGAATTCTCATTTCCCAGTACATCCGGTATCAGTCTGGCCACCGAGTCTATCAGCACCATGGCAGGAAGCTCTCCTCCTGTGAGAACGTAATCTCCTATCGATACTTCCTCTATATCCCAATGATCTATGACACGCTGATCCACTCCCTCGTAATGGCCGCACAATATGACGAATCCGTCCATCTGTGAAAGGCTGCGGATCTTATCGCTGTCCAGGATCTTTCCCCGCGGGGACATGTATATTATTTTCTTTCCCGCAGCATCGACGGATTCAAGGGCGCCGAAAATCGGATCGGCCATCATCACCATGCCGCCTCCGCCGCCAAAGGGATAATCATCGGCTTTATTATGCTTATCGTTGCTGAAATCCCTTATATCCGTAAGCCTTATATCCAAAATCCCCTTCTCGACAGCTCTTCCAAGAATGCTGCTTTCCGTGACAGGGGCAAACATCTCGGGAAACAGCGTCAGCACATCTATCTTCATTTTTTTCTCCCAAAAGCACGGCAGACTCCCGGTGCCATTTTCATCTGCACGCAGGCTCCTGCCTTTTCCATACATAAAATCACTACTGCTGTAGGTCCATCATGCCTTCTATCAGCCTTACACGGATCTCCCTGTTTTCCGGATCTATGTCCAGAATGAATTCATCTACATTGGGGATCATGATACGCTTTCCGTTGGGCAGACCCACTTCGAATATATCCTGCGCCGTGTTCTGCAGCACATCTGTAACGCTTCCCAGCGTGCCGCCTTCTTCATCCTTTACGGCCATACCTATGAGGTCCCTGACGTAATACTGTCCCTGCGGCAGCTGCGGCAGATCCTCCTCGGTTATGAAGATCTCCCTGCCTCTGGCTTTTTCGGCTCCGTTTCGGTCCGATATGCCCTCAAGCTTTAGCACCACCATATTCTTCTGGAGTCTCACATTCTCGATACGGATAAGCTCGTCTCCGACGTACACCGAACCTGCCGTTTCATATATTTCCGCACTGTCGGAATAATTGTACACCTTGACCTCGCCTTTGAGACCCACCACATTGACGATTTTTCCTATCTTGATCTTTTCCATATTCTCCACCATCAAAAAGCACAGGCACATATATCATAAAATACATGTGCCTTTCTGTCTCTATTGAACTATTTCTACTACCACTCTGACATTAGCCTTTGTTGCTGCTGCCTTTACGACAGTACGAATAGCCTTGGCAATCCTGCCCTGCTTTCCGATCACCTTGCCCATATCGTCGGGAGCGACCTTGAGCTGTATAACCGTAGTGCCATTGGACTGTGACTCGGATACCTCTACTGAATCCGGATGTTCAACTAGTGACTTTGCAATTGCACTAACTAATTCAACCATTGGCTTCACCGCTTTCTATAA
>JAETSS010000068.1 GCA_021769545.1 Eubacterium sp. | reverse complement strand
TCGAGGAAGAACTGAAAAGGATTCTTGCTATTAAAGACCCTATTGATCGTGCATTAACGATAACAGGATATCTGATGCGAACTCAGGCCTTTTACGATGGAAATAAGCAGCTTGCTATGCTCATAGGAAATAAAATAATGATAGGAAACGGCGCCGGAATAATTTCGGTAAAGCAAGAGCAGATCAATGACTTCTATAAAAACCTGATTTCATTTTATGAAACCGGGAATTATGAGATCATAAAAGATTTTCTGTATGAAAATTGTATTGACGGGATGAATATTACAAGAAAATGAATGGAAGTGATAACTGCGTTTCGGGAGCGACAGGAGAAGCGATTTTGGAATGGTAAAGAAGGCGTAAAACCAGTTGGTCACAGCCAAGAAAATATGAATCGAGTTCAGCAGCGGAGATGAAAAAGCCGTCATTGACGCAGGCAAGGGTGGTTAGTATAATGGTAATATAATTTTCAGCGTTTGGGTTACAATACCTGAAGAGGAAATCATGCCTACTGACGACTACCTTAGCCTGTTCTTTTATTTTGACAAATCAGAGATTGTTAAGCATGGCATGGAATCCGGGTATAAGAATAGGTATAACGTATACAAGGACCGGGTAAAGAAGAATCACTTGAACAGGGGGCAGGAAAATGATTGATAGGTTGATTGCAGAAGCAACGGAATGCGATTTCAAGGTTGCTCTGGAAGTGAAGAAGCCGAAAAGCTGGTTAAAAAGTGTCAGCGCCTTTGCAAATGGAATCGGTGGTACTTTGTTTTTCGGAGTTGATAACGATAGAAATATTGTTGGGTTAGATGATGTACAGACTGATGCCGAAATCATTAGTAGGTTAATTAAAGAACGCATTGCGCCTTTCCCTAATTTTGTGTTGACACCGGAAAGAGAAAAGGGAAAAGATATACTGATACTCACTGTGTATACCGGACGCTCGACACCTTACTACTATAAGGCAGATGGCATTATGGAAGCATATATCCGTATCGGCAATGAAAGTGTGATTGCTCCCAATTATGTGTTGAATCAGTTGCTTCTGAAAGGAATGAATCATACCTATGATGCGCTTAGCTCAGAATATGACTTCAAGGATTATGCTTTTTCCAAGCTGCGGGAGCGCTATAAGGTATGGACAGGCAATAGTCTGGAAGAAAAGTTATTTGATTCTTTTGAAATTCGGGACGCAAGTGGAAAACTCACCAACGCCGGTGTGCTGCTTGCTGATGATTCTCCAATTCGTCACTCTCGCTTATTTTGTACCAGGTGGAACGGTATGGATAAAAGCGGTGGAATGATAGACGCACTTGATAGTGCAGAGTATTCCGGCAGTTTGATTATTCTGCTCAATGAGGGCGTAGGTTTTGTAAAGCGGAATATGAAAACACGTTGGAAGAAAACTGCAAATTCTCGGATTGAGATGCCTGATTACTGTGAACGAAGCGTTTTCGAAGCACTTGTAAACGCTTTGATCCACCGTGACTATCTTATTTTGGGCAGCGAAGTCCATATTGATATTTTCGATGATCGACTTGTCATTTATTCTCCCGGCGGAATGGCAGACGGTACAAGGATTCAGGAGCGGGATATTGACAGTGTTTCCTCCACCCGCCGCAATCCCGTACTTGCAGACATTTTTGGTCGGCTGGGATATATGGAGCGACAGGGCAGCGGGTTCAAAAAATATCAACGAAGCCTACTATGAGTCGTATAATTACCGGGAGGAAATATAGCCTAGGTTTTAATCGGATGTCACCTCGTTCAAAGTCACACTGTATAATTTGAATTATGAACAGCCGATTGAAAAAACAGGCCTTGTAGGTCAAAAACAGGCCTTAGATGATAAAAAAACAGGCCTTTACGAGAAAAAACAGGTCGTTGAGACAATGATTTCAGGTCTTAATGTTAGCGCCCCGACGAGGAAGAACATTATGGAGCTATATGATAATTTCGGCTTTGATGTTATATTCACTCGAGCTGATGTTATGAAAATCACAGGGCTTACAGCTACACCGGCATCAGAATTGATGCGTAAATTAAAAGGCAATAATTTGATCGAGGGCGTAAAGGGCAGAGGCAAATATAAATTTATAGAGCCGAAGGAGTAAAATGACTTGTCTGTTATCAGCAAACAAAGCCGATAGCGGGCAGGTCATGAAGTATATACAATTTCAGTTGATATGGTTTTACCCGTGTGGTTGCGGATATTATTCATGTAGCGCAAAATCCAGAGTTTTTCAACCAACAAACTGTAATTTTAATCAAATCTGCTAAAAGTTTGGATTTTAAAACTTTTTACTTATCATTTCCGTGCCGTACATCGTCTTTCTATTCTTGAAATCTAAAGAAAACTTGAGGTTCATTATATCCAAATCAGGAGTAAAAGTAAATCGGATGCTTGCCTTTTTTTGTATTCACGGTATAATTATATAAGTATGTTAAATTAGGCAGACTGTAGTGATTTCCTTAAAATTCATTACTGCTGCCGGGTTTTAAGATATGATATATTAGAACTGAAATATCAGAGCTAGAGAGAGTAGAAACATGAAGATACTATATTTAGACTGCACCAACGGAGTTAGCGGCGATATGGTGCTGACGGCATTGTCGGAGCTTGGAGATTGCGGCGCAGAGGTGGCTGCAAAGATGGAGTCGGAGGACTTTTCGTGTCATCATTCGCATCACTTGCATCATTTGCACAATGATGCGGATCACGGTCACGATCATAATAATTCTGGGTTGGGTTGTGTCAATGACCACGATCATGATCACGCCCACGGGCACATCCACGGCCGAAGCTACAGCAAGGTAAAAGAACTGATCGAAACCAGCAGCTTTTCTCCTTCTGCCAAAAACACCGCCCTTAAGATATACGCTCATATTGCCAGAGCGGAGGCAAGCGTTCACGGAGCGACCCTCGACACCGTGCATTTCCACGAAGTCGGCAGAGACGAAGCCATAAAGAACGCTCTAGGTATCGGCATGGCGCTTGAAGCCATCGCTCCGGACAGAGTATCAATATCCACGATATATGACGGCAAGGGGACCATCAACTGCAGTCACGGTGAGATTCCCGTTCCCGTTCCTGCAGTCATGGCTCTCCGTGAGCAGTGCAGCTACAGCTTTGAAACGGCAGATGTCAACACCGAAATGGTGACTCCGTCGGGGCTGGCTGCGATTATGGGCATAGGTGCCCAGCCGGGAGAGCTTACGGGAACCATAATAAAGCAGACGGAAGCCTTCGGCAAACGTGCTACTGGCAGAGGCGGGCTCAAGGCATATGTAACCGAAGCAGATCGGTAAAAACAACATAGATATACAGAACAAATAAATAGGACAAATGACGAGATCATATATATATGACAGAACAAAAATTTTGGAGGGGAAACCTGTGAAGGACAAAACCAGTAAACAACAGAACGGACCGACGCCTGTTAAAAATCCTACATTGAAGACGGCCGCAGAAGCGGCAAAAAAGGACCCGTGCATGGAAAATTCCGTGAGACTTCTCAACGAGGTCGTCAGGGCGAGGCTGCTGATACCCGTCTCCATGGACAAATCGCCTGTATACGATAAGTCCCTTGATGAAGTCGTCCTTGAGGAAAACACGGAAATAAGCTTCGAGCTTATCAAGGCCGCAAACGGCGATATCTATTATCCTGTATTCACCGACGGCGAGGAAATGATCAAATGCGGAGTAGGCAAGGGACAGCAGAGCATGATCGTCAACTTCGATGACCTTGCCGCAATGCTGCTGAATCCCGTCAACGCAGTTGCAGGCTTTGCCATAAATCCCATGAGCGACAATCTCTGCTTCACCACGGACATGGTAGCCGCCATGAAAAAGGATATGGAGAAGGAGGGAAAGGCTTGAAGAATTTCATAATAGCGTTATGGATAATCTTCGCGGCGTTTTTCGTATTCCCCATAGGGGCTAACTATATATCAGGTCAGCCCGAAAGCGAGGTGCTTTCCATAATAGAGAGGGAAGCTGAGGCTGACGATATCAACGTGACATCGGTCGAAGAACATGGGAACAAAGCCATGTACGCCTTTACGGCAAAAGGCAGATTCGGAGTGGCGATATTTTCAAAGTTCGGGGACAACTATAAGTATTTGGAAGGTACCGTATCAAACGATCTTGAGGATATAGACGTATACTTGGACACCGGATGGGATGTTTACAAATACAAGGTCACGGAAAACGGCGCAGAGCAGACGGATTTTGAGCGGCTTGGCGGTGTGTACAAGGTGTATGCCATCATAGCCATGGTCATGGTGCTGCTCAGCATAGCGGCAGGCATATACGGCGCGAAAATGAAGAAAAAGCACGAAGAACAGAGAAAAAAAGGTCTCAGGCAGTGATGTCGGGGCTGTATATAAAAGGAGATACAAAATGGAAAAGAATTTAGCGAAGACATATGATCCCAAGGATTTCGAAGACAGAATATATGACATGTGGGAAAAGAGCGGCGCTTTCAGAGCGGAAATAGATCCCGACAAGAAGCCTTTCACCATAGTGATGCCGCCTCCTAATATCACGGGGCAGCTCCACATGGGACATGCTCTGGATCAGACTTTGCAGGACGTACTGACGAGGTTCAAGAGACTGCAGGGCTACAGCGCGCTGTGGCTTCCGGGCAGCGACCACGCCAGCATCGCCACAGAGGTAAAGGTGGTAAACAGGATCAGAGAGGAAGAAGGTCTTGAGAAGGAAGATCTGGGAAGAGAAGAATTCTTAAAGCGTGCATGGGACTGGAAAAAGGAATTCGGCGGCAAGATCACCAAGCAGTGCCGCAAGCTGGGCGATTCCTGCGACTGGAGCAGAGAACGCTTCACCATGGACGAGGGCTGCAACAAGGCTGTAAACCACTTCTTCGTAAAGCTTTACAATAAAGGACTCATATACAAAGGAAACAGACTGATAAACTGGTGCCCTCAGTGCGGCACATCCCTTTCCGATGCCGAGGTAGAGCACGAGGACAAGAACGGAATGTACTGGTATTTCAGATATCCTGCAGCTGACGGCGGCGAAGGGATCGTAGTAGCAACTTCGAGACCTGAGACCATGTTCGGCGATGTGGCCATAGCTGTGCATCCGAGCGATGAGAGATACAAGGCTCTTGTAGGCAAGAAGGTTATCCTGCCTCTCGTAGGCAGAGAGATACCTGTCATCGCAGACCCGTATCCTGATCCTGAGAAGGGAACAGGTGCTGTAAAGATCACTCCGGCCCACGATCCTAACGACTTTGAGGTAGGTCAGAGAAACGATCTTGAAAATCTCTCATGCATCAACCTGGACGCTACCATGAACAGCCTTGCAGGCAAATACGAGGGCATGGACAGATACGAGTGCCGTAAGCAGTGGGTGAAGGATCTTGATGAAGCGGGATTCCTCGTAAAGACCGAGGAAAAGGTAATCCCTGTAGGCGGCTGCTACAGATGCGGAACTACTGTAGAGCCGATGCTTTCCGATCAGTGGTTCGTAAAGATGGAAGATCTTGCAAAGCCTGCCATAGAGGCTGCTAAGAAGGGCGATCTGCAGCACGTTCCGGAGAGATTCGAAAAGACATATCTCCACTGGCTCGAGGAGATCAGGGACTGGTGTATCTCGAGACAGCTTTGGTGGGGACACAGGATTCCTGCATACTACTGCCAGGACTGCGGTGAGTTGATGGTAGCTGAGACGGCGCCGGATAAATGCAGCAAGTGCGGCAGCACCAACATCAAGCAGGACGAGGACGTACTGGATACATGGTTCTCGTCGGCGTTATGGCCGTTCTCGACACTGGGATGGCCGGAGGAGACGGAGGATCTGAAATACTTCTATCCGACGGACGTGCTGGTAACGGGCTACGATATCATTTTCTTCTGGGTAGTCAGGATGGTATTCTCGGCACTGGAAACTACAGGCGAAACGCCGTTCAAATACGTATACGTTCACGGTCTCGTTCGTGATGCACAGGGACGCAAGATGAGCAAATCTCTGGGCAACGGCATAGACCCGCTGGAGATCATCGACCAGTATGGAGCGGACGCACTGCGATTCATGCTGACTACGGGAATCACGCCGGGTAATGACATGAGATTCAAGACCGACAGACTGGAATCAGCGAGAAACTTTGCAAATAAATTATGGAATGCATCGAGATTCGTTATCATGAATCTGCAGGATGAGGAAGGCAATTTCAAGGAAATGGCCGATCTGACAGAACTCGACAAGGCAGCGCTGCAGGATGAGGATAAGTGGATCATTTCAAGAGTGAACGATGCTGTGAAATACATCACCGATACAATGGAAAAATTCGACCTTGCACTGGCGGGACAGAGAGCATACGATCTGATCTGGAACGAGTACTGCGACTGGTACATCGAGATCGTCAAGGGCAGACTCTACGGCGACGACGAGGAAGACAAGAAGGTAGCAAGAGCAGTTCTGGTAAAAGCTCTCAAGGATATGCTTAGACTGCTGCACCCGTTCATGCCGTATATCACAGAGGAAATCTGGACATACCTGCCAAAGGATGAGGCGACGAAGGACAATCCGAACAATTTCCTTATCAAGGAAAACTGGCCTGTATACGACGAAAGTCTGACTTTTGCAGACGAAGCGGAAAAGCTGGAGATGGCAATGGCTATCATCAAGAGCATCAGAAACATCAGAGCGGAGGCGGACGCAGCTCCGAGCAAGCCGCTCAGCGCAGTGATACTCAGCGCCGACGGCAAGGAGCAGGTAGTAAAGGCAGGCGAAAGATATATCAAGAAGCTGGCCAACATCACTGAGATAACCTTTACAGGCAGCAAGGCAGACGTTCCTGAGGAGGTAATGTCGGCGGTAGTTGCCGGCGCAGAGGTGTTCATTCCGCTGGATGATATCATGGACTATGAAGCGGAGCTTGAAAGACTCAAGAAGGAAAAGAAGAAGCTGGAAGGCGAAGTGAAGCGCGTAACGGGCAAGCTGTCAAATCAGGGCTTCAT